>CALJUI010000243.1 GCA_937975735.1 uncultured Rubrivivax sp. | reverse complement strand
GGCTACCTGCTCGGCCAGCGGCCGCAGCGGCGAACGCGCCGGCGCCGCTGTCGTCGCCCTCGGCGGCTCGATCGCCGGCGCCGACGGCCGGACCGGCCGCCTGTCCGGTTCGGCGCCCTGGAAGTGGCGCGCCGTCAGCACATGGTCGTCGCTCATCAGCAGCGCCTGCTCGAGCGCGTTGCGCAGTTCTCGCATGTCGCCCGGCCAGGCCTGGCGGGCGAGCCAGTCCAGCGCGTCGGCCGACAGGCTGCGCGAAGGCAGGCCGGCACGGCGCACGATGTCCTCCATCAGCACCTCGGCCAGCGCCTCGAGGTCGCCGAGGCGCTCGCGCAGCGGCGGCAGGCGGATCGGCAGCACGTTGAGCCGGTAGTACAGGTCGGCGCGGAAGCGGCCGTCGGTGACCATCGCGCCGAGGTCGCGGCTGGTCGCGGCGACGATGCGCACGTCGACCGCCTCGACGCGGTTGCTGCCCAGCGGCTCGACCTCCTGCTCCTGCAGCACGCGCAGCAGTTTGGCCTGCAACGCCAGCGGCATGTCGCCGATCTCGTCGAGGAACAGCGTGCCGCCGTCGGCGACCTTGAACTTTCCGTCGCGGCCCTTGCGCTCCGCGCCGGTGTAGGCGCCGGGCGCGACGCCGAAGAACTCGGCCTCGAGCAGGCTCTCGGGCACCGCCGCGATGTTGACGCCGACGAAGGGCCGCGCCGCGCGCGGGCTGGCGGCGTGGATCGCCTGCGCCAGCACCTCCTTGCCGGTGCCGGTCTCGCCGAGCAGCAGCACCGTCGTGTCGGTCGCAGCGACGCGGCGCGCCTGGCGCTTGACCTCGAGCGCCGGCGCGCTGCTACCGATGAAGCCGGCGATGGTGTACTTGGGCCGGCGTTGAGCGGCCAACTGGGCGTGCGCCGCGTCGAGCTCGCGCTGCAGCCGGCTGAACTTGGCGATCAGCGGCTGCATCGTCGTCTCCGGGTGGTCCAGCAGCACCATGCCGAAGGCGCCGATGACCTCGCCGGTCTCGTCGCGCAGCGGCAGCCGGCTGACGAGGAAGGTGCCGGCCTTGTTGGTCAGCAGGTCGATCAGGATCGGCCGGCCGGTGTCCACCACGTGCGCCATCAGCGTGTTCGGCACCACGTCCTCGACGCGGCGGCCGACGAAGTCGTCCTCGGCGTGGCCGAGCGCCGGCAGGAACTGCTTGTAGCCGTCGCTGATCCAGACGATGCGGTGCTGGCGGTCGACGACCATCGTGCCCATCGCCGACTGCGCGAAGGTGTCGAACATGCTCTGCGCCGCGAGCTTGAGCACGCGGTCGGCGTCGAGCGAGTCAGGGGCGCGGAGGTCGAGCATGGCGACGAGGAGCAACCGGTCGGGGCCCGCCCACTTTAGTCGCGCCCGGGGGGCGGCCACAATGAGGGCCTGACCCGCCATCGATCGCCCGCGCCCCGACATGCTCAACGAACTCCGAGTCGCCGCCGCGCGCCAGCGCGCCCGCCAGTCGCTCAAGCGCATCCAGGCCGACTGCGAGCGCCTGCTGTCCGAGCCCGGCGAGCTCAACGGCCTGGCCGCCGCCCGCGACCTCGTCGAGCGCCTGGCCGAGGCCGACGACGGCACGCTGGACGCCTTCTTCGCGCACCTGGCCCACGCGCTCGGGCCCGACCCGGAGACCGTGCTGCGCTGCGCGCTGGCCTACCGCAACATGCCGTCGCCCACCACGCTGGCGGCGCTGACGCAGGCCGCCGAGCCGCCGCGGCAGGAGCTGTTCCGGCGCCTGAACCGGGCGCCGGGCGGCACCGCGGCGATCCTGCGGCTGCGCCGCGCGCTGCTGCGCCGGCTGCGCGAGGACCCGTCGCTGCACGCAATCGAGGCCGACCTCGCGCACCTGCTGGGGTCCTGGTTCAACCCGGGCTTCCTGCAGATGCAGCGCGTCAACTGGGACTCCCCCGCGCGGCTGCTCGAGAAGATCATCGAGCACGAGGCGGTGCACTCGATCGACGGCTGGGACGACCTGCGCCGGCGGCTGCGGCCGGACCGCCGCTGCTTCGCCTTCTTCCACCCGCAGCTCGCCGGCGAGCCGCTGATCTTCGTCGAGGTCGCGCTGCTGCCCGAGGTGCCGGCAGACATCGCGCCGCTGATCGACAAGTCGAGCTTGCCGCTGGACCCGGAGCGCGCGCGCGTCGCGGCCTTCTACGGCATCAGCAACTGCGAGCGCGGGCTGCGCGGCGTGTCGCTCGGCAACTTCCTGATCAAGGGCGTGGCCGAGCAGCTGCAGCGCGAGTGGCCGAAGCTGCGCACCTTCGCCACGCTGTCGCCGATCCCCGGCTTCGCCGCCTGGCTGCTCGCCGACCCGGACTTCGACGCACTGGCGGCCAACGTGCCGGCCAAACGCGGGCTGGCGACGCGGCTGAATGCCGCGCGCGAGCTGCTGCGCGAGCGGCACGGCGGCGCACTGGCGCCGCTGCGCGAGGGCGCCGCGGTCGAGGCGCTCGACGACGAAGGCCAGGCGGCGCTGCTCGCGCTGGCCGCGGCCTACCTGATCCACGTCTCGCCGACGCCGCAGGGCGACCCGGTCGCCCGCTTCCACCTCGACAACGGCGCCCGGCTGGAGCGGCTGAACCCGCGCGCCGACCTGTCGGCGAAGGGGCTGCGCCAGTCCTTCGGCCTGATGGTCAACTACCACTACGATCTGGCGCAGGTCGAGGCCCAGCACACCCGCTTCCGCGAAGGCGAGGTCGCGTGCTCGCGCGCCGTCGCCCGACTGATCTGATCGAAACCACCCAGCGAGCCCGCCCGTGAAGCACGTCAACCTGTTCAGCGCCTTGCGCGAAGGCTTTCCCGCCGACCTCGACCAGACCGCGATCGAGACCGCCGACGGCCCCGACGCGCCGCTGCACTACAGTTGGCGCGACCTCGACCGCGCCAGCGGCATGATCGCCAACCTGCTCGAGTCGCTGGACCTGCCGCCGGCCAGCCGCGTCGCGGTGCAGGTCGACAAGAGCGTCGAGGCGCTGATGCTGTACCTGGCGGTGCTGCGCGCCGGCCACGTCTACCTGCCGCTGAACAACGCCTACCAGGCCGGCGAGATCGAGTACTTCATCGGCAACGCCGAGCCGGCGGTGGTGGTCTGCACGCCGGCCAATTTCGGCTGGGTCGGCAAGATCGGATTCAAGGCCGGCACCAAGAACGTCTTCACGCTCGGCGACGACCGCCGTGGCACCCTGCTCGAGCGCGCCGCGATGCAGCCCGCCGAGCACGAGCCGGTGCGCCGCAGCGCCGACGACCTGGCGGCCATCCTCTACACCAGCGGGACCACCGGCCGCAGCAAGGGCGCGATGCTGACGCACGGCAACCTGCTGAGCAATGCGCGCACGTTGAAGGACTACTGGGACTGGCAGCCGGACGACGTGCTGATCCACGCGCTGCCGATCTTCCACGTGCACGGCCTGTTCGTCGCGTCGCACGGCGCGCTGCTCAACGGCAGCAAGATGATCTGGTTATCGAAGTTCGACCCGCGCGCCGTGGTCGCCCGGCTGCCCGAGGCCACGGTCTTCATGGGCGTGCCGACGCTGTACGTGCGCCTGCTCGGCGAGCGCGGCCTGACGCGCGAGGCCTGCGCGCACATGCGCCTGTTCATCAGCGGCTCGGCGCCGCTGCTGATCGAGACCTTCCGCGACTGGCAGACGCGCACCGGCCACACGATCCTGGAGCGCTACGGCATGAGCGAGACCGCGATGCTGACCTCCAACCCCTGCCGCGCCGCCGACGGCGAGCGCCGTGGCGGCACCGTCGGCCGGCCGCTGCCCGGCGTCGAGCTGCGCGTGCGCAGCGACAAGGGCGTGCCGCTGCCGGCCGGCGAGACCGGGCTGATCGAGGTCCGCGGACCGAACGTCTTCAAGGGCTACTGGCGCATGCCGGAGAAGACCGCCGACGAGTTCACCGACGACCTGTGGTTCCGCACCGGCGACGTCGGCTTCGTCGACGCCGGCGGCTACGTCACCATCGTCGGCCGCAGCAAGGACCTGATCATCACCGGCGGCTACAACGTCTACCCGGCCGAGATCGAATCGATCCTCAACGAGATGCCCGGCGTCGCCGAGTCGGCGGTGGTCGGCGTGCCGCACCCGGACTTCGGCGAGGCGGTGATCGCGATCGTCGTCGCACGGCCCGGCGCGGCACCGGACGCTGCCGAGCTGACCGCGGCGCTGAAGGCGCGCATCGCCAACTTCAAGGTGCCCAAGCGGCTGTTCGTCGTCGACGAACTGCCCCGCAACGCGATGGGCAAGGTGCAGAAGAACCTGCTGCGCGACGCGCATCGCGGGCTCTTCGCGGCCGGCTGATCGCACCGCCCCGATTGACCGAGGTCAAGACGGCGCCGCGCCGACCGGGCATCATCGACGAATGAGTTCGCCCCACCCGACCCTGTGGCTGCAGGACGCCGAGGCCTCCGCCTGCGGCAGCTGCGCAAGCGGGGTCACGGTGCCGGCCTGCGGACTGCCCCGGCCGCCGACCGTCTGCGACGACCCGGCGCTGCACGGCGACGCCGCCGCGCTCGACCGGGTACTCGCGGCGCTGCGCACGATCGATGCGCCGAACGGCACTGGCAACCTCGTCGACGCCGGCCAGATCGTCGGCCTGCACATCGGGCCGGACGAGGCCGAGCTGTCGCTCGCCTTCGCGCCGCGCTGCGGCGTTCACCAGCAGGCCGCCGAGGCGGCGTTCCAGGCGCTGCGCCGGCTGCTGCCCGACACGGATGTCTACGTCACCCACCCGCGCTGAGCGGCGGCGCTCAGCCGCGGCCGACGAAGGGCATCTCGGTGGCCATCACGGTCATGAACAGCACGTTGGCGTCCAGCGGCAGGCTGGCCATGTGCACGACGGCGTTGGCGGCATGGTCCATGTCCATGCAGGCCTCGGCGCGGCGGCTGCCGTCGGCCTGCAGCGCGCCGGTGGCCATGCCATGCGTCATCTCGGTCGCCGCGTTGCCGATGTCGATCTGGCCGACCGCGATCTGGAACGCGCGCCCGTCGAGCGCGGCCGACTTCGTCAGCCCGGTGATCGCGTGCTTGGTGGCAGTGTAGGCGACCGACTGCGGGCGCGGCGTGTGCGCCGAGATCGAGCCGTTGTTGATGATGCGGCCGCCGCGCGGCTGCTGCGACTTCATCAGCCGGAACGCGTGCTGCGTGCACAGGAAGGCGCCGGTCAGGTTGGTGTCGACCGCCTGGCGCCACTGCTCGATCGACAGTTCCTCCAGCGGCATGCCGGCGGTGAACACGCCGGCGTTGTTGAACAGCAGGTCCAGGCGCTGGAAGCGCGCGCGCACGAGGTCGAACAGCGCCGCCACCGACTCCGGCCGCGTCACGTCGGCCGGCGCGGCCAGCGCGCGCGACGCGATGTCGCCGAACGGGTCGTCGGCCTGGTCGATGCTCTCGCGCAGCGCGTCCAGCCGGCGGCCGCTGTAGACCACGCGCCAGCCGTCGCGCAGCAGCGCGTTGGCGGTGGCGCGGCCGATGCCGCTGCCCGCGCCGGTGACCAGCGCGACGCGGTTGTGGGGGGTGTCTTCTTCGGTGCCCATGACTTGTCCTTGCACGGTCGGGTGTCCAGTCTGCCACCGTTGCCAACCCGGGCCCATCGATGAGCGATCTGCAGAACTTCCTCGCCCAGCACCGCCTGTTCGGCCAGTTGACGGACGCCGCCCGCACCGAGTGGGCTGCCCGCGCGCAGTTGCAGGCCTTCACCGACGCCGAGCCGGTCGCCGACGGCGCCGCGCTGAAGGCGCGCCTCGGCCTCGTCGTCGACGGTGCGCTGGCACTGCACGACGGCGCTGGCGAGACGCCGCTGCGGCTCGGTCCGGGCGACGCCTTCGGCGCCGGCACGACGGTCGCCGGTGCGCTCTCCGGCGTGCAGGCGGTGGCCGTCGGGCCGACCCGGATCGCCTTCGTCGACACCGCCGACCTGCTCGCGCTGTGCGAGGCGCATCCGCGGCTGCGCCTGCTGACGGCGCCGCCGACGCCGCGCGCCGAGGCCGGCACCGCCGACCCGCACATGAACCTGATGCAGACGCCGGTGCGCTCGCTGATCAAGCGCGCGCCGATCACCGTGTCGCCGCAGACCACGGTGCAGGACGCGGCGAAGCTGATGAGCGAGCAGCGCGTGTCGTCGGTGCTCGTCGTCGACGAGGCCGGCCACCTGTTCGGCCTGGTCACCGACCGCGACCTGCGCAACCGCGCGCTGGCGCCCGGCCTGGACGGCGGCCGCCCGGTGATCGACATCGCCACCGTCGCGCCACTGACGATCGAGGTCGGCGCGCCGGGCTTCGAGGCGCTGCTGCTGATGGCGCGCCACAACATCCACCACGTGCCGGTGCTCGACGAGGGCCGCGTGGCCGGCATGATCACCGCCACCGACGTCACCGAGCAGCACACCACGTCGGCGGTCTACCTGGCCGGCGACATCCACAAGCAGACCTCGCTGGACGGCCTGGTCCAGGCCGCGGCCAAGGTCAAGATCCTGCAGAAGCATCTGGCGGCAGCCGGCGCCAGCGCCTACGCCACCGGCCACATCGTCACCGCGATCACCGACGCGCTGACGACCCGGCTGCTGCACCTGGGCGAGGCGAAGTTCGGCCCGCCGCCGGTCGACTACGCCTGGGTCGCCGCCGGCTCGCAGGCGCGCAGCGAGCAGACCGCGAAGAGCGACCAGGACAACTGCATGATCCTGGACGACGGCTACGACGAAGCGACGCACGGCGCCTACTTCAAGTCGCTGTCGACCTTCGTCTGCGACGGGCTCGACGCCTGCGGCTACGTGCACTGCCCGGGCGAGATGATGGCGATGACCGACCAGTGGCGCCAGCCGCGCAAGGTCTGGGCCGAGTACTTCCGGCGCTGGGTCGACACGCCCGAGCCGATGGCATTGATGCTGACCTGCGTGTTCTTCGACGTGCGCGTGGTCGCCGGCCGGCGCGAGCTGCTGGCCGAGCTGCGCGCCGACACCCTGCAGCGCGCCAAGCGCAGCCGCCTGTTCCTCGCGCACATGGTCGGCAACGCACTGAAGCACCAGCCGCCGCTGGGCCTGTTCGGCGGCATCAGCACGATCCGCAGCGGCGAGCACAAGGGCAAGGTCGACCTGAAGCACACCGGCATCGTCCCGGTGATCGACCTCGCCCGCGTCTACGCGCTGGCCGCCGGCCATGACGCGGTCAACACCCACGACCGCCTGGCGCATGCCGCCGACAGCGGCGAGATCAGCCCGCCGGCGGTGCGCGACCTGCGCGACGCGCTCGAGTTCCTGGCCTCGCTGCGCATCCGCCACCAGGCGCGGCAGATCGCCGCCGGCCACGCCGCCGACAACTTCCTCGCGCCGGACCAGCTGTCGAACTTCGAGCGCAGCCAGCTGAAGGACGCGTTCGGCGTCGTCAAGTCGCTGCAGGACGTGCTGGCGCAGCGCTACGGCGGCTTCGGCTGAGGCGGGCCGAAGCGCCGCGCGGCCCCACAATGCGCCGCATGCGGACCCTGCTCGCCGCCCTCTGCCTGGCCATCGCCGGCGCCGCCGGCGCCGCCGAGGTGACGGTCGGCTCCAAGCGCTTCACCGAGAGCTACGTGCTCGGCGAGATCGTCGCGCAGACGCTGCAGCGCGCCGGCGTCGCCGCGGTGCACCGGCAGGGCCTGGGCAACACCGCGATCCTCGAGCAGGCGCTGGCCGGCGGCGAGATCGACGTCTATCCGGAGTACACCGGCACGATCGCGCGCGAACTGCTCAAGCGCGATGGGGCCGAGGCCGCCGCGCCTTCGCTCGAGCAGCTCAACGCCTGGCTCGCGCCGCGCGGCCTGAAGGCCGCGGTGCCGCTGGGCTTCAACAACACCTACGCGCTGGCGATGCGCGAGGCCGACGCGGCTCGGCTGGGCATCGCCTCGATCTCGGCGCTGGCCCGGCACGCGGCGGGCCTGCGCTTCGGGCTGTCGCACGAGTTCCTCGTCCGCGCCGACGGCTGGCCGGCGCTGAAGTCGGCCTACGGCTTGCCGGCCGATCCGGGCCGCGGGCTGGACCACGGCCTGGCCTACCAGGCGCTGGCCGACGGCCAGGTCGACGTGATCGACGTCTACAGCACCGACGCGCAGATCGGCCGCCTGAAGCTGCGCGTGCTGCGCGACGACCTCGCGTTCTTCCCGCGCTACGACGCGGTGCTGCTGATGCGCGCGGGCCTGGACGAGCGGCCGCTGGCGGCGGCGCTGGCCGGGCGCATCGACGAGGCGACGATGATCGCGCTGAACGCCGCGGTCGAGGTCGACGGCCGTTCGTTCGCCGAGGTCGCGCGCGAGTTCCTGCAGCCGAGCGCCGCGGCGGCCCGGTCGTCCGGCGCGCGCCGCGGCTTCTGGGACCGGCTCTGGGCGCCGGACCTGCCGCGCCTGCTCGGCCAGCATCTGCTGCTGGTGCTCGGCTCGCTGGCCATGGCGGTCGCGGTCGGCGTGCCGCTCGGCGCCTGGGCGCACCGGCGGCCGCGGGTCGCCGGCGTCGTGATGGGCGGCGTCGGCCTGCTGCAGACGCTGCCGTCGCTGGCATTGCTGGCCTTCCTGATCGCGCTGCTCGGCCGCATCGGCTTCGTGCCGGCGCTGCTGGCGCTGGCGCTGTACGCGCTGCTGCCGATCGTGCGCAACACCCACGCCGGGCTGTCCGCGGTGCCCGACGGCCTGCGCGACGCCGGCACCGCGCTCGGCCTGCGGCGCGCGCAGCTCGCGCGCCTGGTCGAACTGCCGCTGGCGCTGCCGACATTGCTGGCCGGCATCAAGACCGCGGCGGTGATCAACGTCGGCACCGCGACGGTGGCGGCCTTCATCGGCGCCGGCGGCCTCGGCGACCGCATCGTCGCCGGGCTGGCGGTCAACGACAACGCGCTGATGCTCGCCGGCGCGGTGCCGGCGGCGGCGCTGGCGATCGCGATCCAGCTCGGCTTCGACCTCGTCGAGCGGCGGCTGCTCAGCGCGGCATCGCGCGGCGGATCAGCTCCGCCAGCGGCGACGGCTCGGTGACCTTCGGATCGAAGGGGTGCAGCCGGCGGCCGCCGATGCGCGCCATGATCTTGCGCACGTAGTGCCGCGTCTCGGCGTAGGGCGGCACGCCGCGATAGCGCTCGACCGCGCGCTCGCCGGCGTTGTAGGCCGCCAGCACGAGCGGGATGTCGCCCTCGAAGAAGGCCATCAGCCAGCGCAGGTAGGCCATGCCGCCGCGGATGTTCTGCGTCGGATCCAGGCTGTCGCGCCCCGGGAAGCGCGCCGCGGTGTCCGGGATCACCTGCACCAGCCCGCGCGCGTTCGCCGGCGACACCGCCCAGGGGTTGAAGTTCGACTCGGCGGCCATGATCGCCAGCACCAGCCAGGGCTCCAGGCCGTACTCCGGCGCGACGAGCTGCACGAATCGCACGATCTGCTCGGGCGCGTGCTCGGGCAGCGGCGGCGTGGTCAGCACCAGCGGCTGGCGCGGCGCGCCCGGTGCGCGGGCCTCGACCGGTGTCGGCGGCGCCACGTCCTCCTCCGGCGGGCGCAGGCAGGGCGGCGGCTCCCCCTGCGGCACGCCGAGCGCGCGCGCCATGTTCTTGGCCTGCAACAGGCCCTGCTCGGCGGCCGCGGCGAACAGGTGCGCGGCCACCGCGTCGTTGCGCTCGATGCCGCGCGAGTTGGTCAGCATCCAGCCGAGGTTGAACTGGGCCTCGGCGTCGCCGTAGCGCGCGGCGCGGCAGTACAGCTCGGCGGCACGCAGTTCGTCGCGCGGCACGCCGTCGCCGTGCTCGTAGGCCAGCGCCTCGCGGCGCCAGCGCTCGACCTGCACCGGCAGCACCGGGCCGACCTCGGGCGGCGGCGTCGCCGGGCGCGGCAGGCCATCGAGCGTGAGCAACGGCACCTGCGCATGCGCCGGCACGGTCGCGATCCCCGCGACCAGGGCCAGGGCGATCCATTGCCAGCGCTGCATGCGCCCTAGTCTAGGCGCGAGCTACTTGGTCATGAAAGCGAGCAGCCGGTCGGCGAACCTGCCGAACGGCGGGCGCATCAGCTTGAGCGGGCTGAAGCGCGCCTGGTAGAACACCGGCCGCAGCTTGGAGAAGGTCTCGAAGCCCTCGCGGCCGTGGTAATGGCCCATGCCGGACGCGCCGACGCCGCCGAAGGGCAGGTCGTGCTGGCCGACGTGGAACAGCGCAT
The DNA here is from genome assembly GCA_937975735.1 of uncultured Rubrivivax sp. GTDB lineage: Bacteria > Pseudomonadota > Gammaproteobacteria > Burkholderiales > Burkholderiaceae_C > Rubrivivax. Next base: position 4,219 of record CALJUI010000243.1, on the reverse strand, counting down.
CGTTGACCGACACGCCGCCCGACATCACGCGCTCGAGCAGCATCCGCACCTCGCCGGCGTCGTGGCTGAACGGGTACAGCGCGAGCGGCCGGTCGCCGGCGTTGACCGCCTCGATCACCTCGTCGAGCGCACGGTAGCCGCGCAGCGGCAGGATCGGGCCGAAGATCTCGCGCTGCCACAGCGCGCTGTCGGCCGGCGCGTCGAGCACGAGGTGCGGCGCGATCTTGCGCCGCTCGCGGTCGACCGGCGGGCCGTCGAGCAGCGGCACGACCCGCGCGCCGCGCTCGCGCGCCTCGTCGAGCAAATGCAGCAGGCGGTCGAACGAGCGCTGGTCGATGATCGAGGTGTAGTCGGGCGAGGCCAGGGTCGGGTACATCGCCGGCACGATCTCGCGCGCCAGCGCGACGAAGTCCTCCAGCCGGTCCTGCGGCAGCCAGGCATGGTCGACCGTCGTGCAGATCTGGCCGGCGTTCAGGCACTTGACGAACAGGATGCGCTCGGCCGCGGTGCGCAGCGGATAGTCAGCGCTCACCACCGCGGGCGACTTGCCGCCGAGCTCGAGCGTCACCGGGCACAGGTTTCGCGCCGCGGCGGCCATCACCGCGCGGCCGGTGGTGCCCGAGCCGGTGAACAGCAGGTGGTCGAAGGGCAGCTGCGAGAACTCGACGCCGACGCCGCCGGTCTCGTCGAAGAACTGCAGCTTCTCGGGCGGGAAGTAGGCCGGCATGCGCTCGATCAGCAGCGCGGCAAGGTGGCGCGAGTTCTCGCTCATCTTGACCATCGCCCGGTTGCCGGCGGCGAAGATCGCGGTCAGCGGCACCAGGCTCAGGTTGAGCGGGAAGTTCCACGGCACGATCACGCCGACCACGCCCAGCGGTTGCGGGATCACGCGGTTGCGCGCGCCGAAGAAGTTGCGCAGGTCGACCGCGCGGCGCTGCGGCCTCATCCAGCCGCGCAGGTGCCGGATCGCGTGGTCGATCCCGTCGACCACCGGAAAGACCTCGGCCAGCAGCGTCTCGTGCGACGACCGGTGGCCATAGTCGGCGCTGATCGCGTCGCACAGCGCCTGCTTGTGATCGCGCACGAAGCGCTGCAGCGTGCGCAGGTCGGCGCGCCGCGCGGCGAGGTCGGGCACCGGGTCCGCGGCGTAGGCGGCGCGCTGGCGGTCCAGCGCGGCATGCAGCTGCGCGCGGATCGTCTCGGCGGAGGGCATCGGCGTGTCGGCAAGGTTCATGGTCGGTCCCGCGGCGCCCCGAATGGGGTCGGAACGCCGACTGTAGGACGGCAGCGCCCGCGGCCGCTAGACCGCCCGCTCCATTCGGCGGCGCACCAGGCTGGTGCTAAAACAGCCATCTGATCCGCCTTGCAGGATACTGGCGTGGCCGCCCCCGCCAGAGAAGAACAGGAGACACGATGAGCACCGCCCGCGCCCCCGCCGATCGCCGCAGCGACGATTCGCGCGACCTGATCGAGCAGATCCTCGACCGCGTGAAGGACCGGCTCGCCGACGACCAGGTCGAGGAGGCCAGCGAGTTCGTCCGCCAGTACTACGGCCAGGTGGCGGCCGAGGACCTGGCCGAGCGCAGCGTCGACGACCTCTACGGCGCGGCGCTGTCGCACCTGCAGTTCGCGCGCAGCTTCGCCGGCGGCGCGCCGAAGCTTCGGGTGATCAACCCGCGCGTGGACGAGCACGGCTGGCAGTCGACGCACACGATCATCGAGATGATCAACGACGACATGCCCTTCCTCGTCGACTCGATCACGATGGAGGTCAACCGGCTCGGCCTGACGCTGCACCTGATCGTGCACCCGGTGATGAAGGTCCGCCGCGACGACGAGCACAAGCTGGTCGAGCTGCTGCCGCGGCGCGAGGATGGCGAGGGGCGCTACGAATCGCTGATCCACGTCGAGGTCGACCGCCGCACCGACCCGGCGCGGATGAAGGAACTGCACGACGGCCTGCTGCGCATCCTGGCCGACGTGCGCGCCGCGGTCGAGGACTGGCAGCCGATGCGGCAGAAGGTCATCGAGACCGTCGAACGCCTCGAGCGCCAGCAGCCGCCGGTCGAGGCGGGCGACCTCGCCGAGGAGCTCGCCTTCCTGCGCTGGCTGGCCGATGACAACTTCACCCTGCTCGGCCAGCGCGACTACGACCTGATCGACGAGGACGGCGACGACGCGCTGCGCGTCGTGCCCGGCTCGGGCCTGGGCATCCTGCGCGACGGTGCCGGCGCGGCAGCGGCCTCGGCCTCGTTCGCGGCGCTGCCGCCGGAACTGCGCGCCAAGGCCCGCGAGCCGCGCGCGCTGCTGCTGACGAAGTCCAACGCGCGCTCCACCGTGCACCGGCCGGGGCACCTGGACTACGTCGGCGTCAAGCGCTTCGACGACCAGGGGCGGGTGATCGGCGAGAGCCGCTTCCTGGGCCTGTTCACCTCGATCGCCTACCACGCGAAGGCGGCCGACATCCCGCTGCTGCGGCGCAAGGTCGCTGCGGTGATCGAGCGCGCCGGCTTCCTGCCGCGCAGCCACAAGGCCAAGGCGCTGGTCGCCATCCTCGAGCAGTTCCCGCGCGACGAGCTGTTCCAGGTCGGGATCGACGATCTCTACGACACGGCGATCGGCATCCTGCGCCTGGGCGAGCGCCAGCGCACGCGGCTGTTCGTGCACCTCGACGCCTACGGCCGCTTCGCGTCCTGCCTGGTCTACGTGCCGCGCGAGAACTACAACTCCGACGTGCGCACGCGGATGCAGGCGCTGCTGACCGAGAGCCTGAACGGCGAGTCGTCGGAGTTCTCGGTGCAGTTCTCGGACTCGCCACTGGCCCGCGTGCTGATCGTCGTGCGGATGCGCTCGGGCGCCACGCCCAGCTTCGACGTGCGCGAGCTCGAGCGCCGGCTGGTCGACATCGCCCGGCGCTGGGAGGACGAGCTGCTCGAGGCCCTGCTCGACGCCTGCGGCGAGGAGCGCGGCAATGCGCTGCACGAGCGCTTCGCCGACGGCTTCTCCGCCGGCTACCGCGACGACCACTCGCCCCGCGTCGCGGTGCACGACATCGAGCTGCTCGAGTCGCTCGACGACGACGACCAGATGGCGATGAACCTGTACGTGCCGCTGGAGGCGCCGCCCGGGCGGCTGCGCTTCAAGCTGCTGCGGGCCGGCCAGCTCGCGCCGCTGTCGCACAGCCTGCCGATGCTCGAGCACATGGGCGTGCAGGTGCTCGAGGAGCGGCCGTACGAGGTGCGGCGCAGCGACGGCACCGAGCTGTGGATCGACGACTTCGGCATGCAGGTGCCGCACGAGGACGAGATCGACATCGAGTCGCTGCGTCCGCGCTTCCACGAGGCCTTCCTGCGCACCTGGCGCGGCGACAACGACAACGACCCGTTCAACAAGCTCGTGCTGCTGGCCGGGCTGGACTGGCGCGGCGTCAGCCTGGTGCGCGCCTACATGCGCTACATGAAGCAGGCCGGCTTCACGCTCAGCCGCGCCTACATCCAGCAGACCATGGCCGCGCACGCCGAGCTCACCGCCGAGCTGGTGGCGCTGTTCCATGCGCGCTTCGACCCCGCGCTGGAGGGCGACCGCGAGGCCGCGATGGCGGAGATCACCGACCGCATCACCGCGGCGCTGGACCAGGTCTCGAACCTCGACGAGGACCGCATCATCCGCCAGTACCTGGCGCTGATCCAGGCCACGCTGCGCACCAACTTCTTCCAGCGCGACGAAAACGGCGGCTTCAAGCCGGTGATCTCGTTCAAGTTCGACCCGGCGAGGGTGCCCGACCTGCCCGAGCCGAAGCCGATGTTCGAGATCTTCGTCAGCTCGCCGCGCGTCGAGGGCGTGCACCTGCGCGGCGGCAAGGTCGCGCGTGGCGGCCTGCGCTGGTCGGATCGCATCGAGGACTACCGCACCGAGGTGCTGGGCCTGGTCAAGGCGCAGCAGGTGAAGAACGCGGTCATCGTTCCGGTCGGCTCCAAGGGCGGCTTCGTCGTCAAGCGGCCGCCCCCGGCGGGCGACCGCGAGGCGCTGATGAAGGAGGGCGTGGCCTGCTACCAGGCCTACCTGCGCGGCCTGCTCGACCTGACCGACAACCTCGTGGGCGGCGAGGTCGTGCCGCCGAAGCAGGTCGTGCGCCACGACGCCGACGACCCCTACCTGGTGGTCGCCGCCGACAAGGGCACCGCGACCTTCTCCGACATCGCCAACGCCACCGCCGCCG
>CALJUI010000242.1 GCA_937975735.1 uncultured Rubrivivax sp. | reverse complement strand
CAACGAGGTCAACATGGCGCCGGTGATGGAGATGCGCAAGCGGTTCCAGGAGAAGTTCGAGAAGGAACACGGCGTGCGCATCGGCTTCATGAGCTTCTTCGTCAAGGCCGCGGTGGCGGCGCTGAAGAAGTACCCGGTGCTCAACGCCAGCGTCGACGGCAACGACATCGTCTACCACGGCTACTTCGACATCGGCATCGCGGTCGGCTCGCCGCGCGGCCTGGTCGTGCCGATCCTGCGCAACGCCGACCAGATGAGCTTCGCCGACATCGAGAAGCAGATCGCCGAGTTCGGCGTCAAGGCCAAGGAAGGCAAGCTTTCGCTCGACGAACTGACCGGCGGCACCTTCTCCATCAGCAACGGCGGCGTGTTCGGATCGATGCTGTCCACGCCGATCATCAACCCGCCGCAGAGCGCGATCCTCGGCGTGCACGCGACCAAGGACCGGGCGGTGGTCGAGAACGGCCAGGTCGTCGTGCGTCCGATCAACTACCTGGCCATGAGCTACGACCACCGCATCATCGACGGCCGCGAGGCGGTGCTCGGCCTGGTCGCGATGAAGGACGCGCTGGAGGATCCGGCGCGCCTGCTGTTCGACATCTGATGCGCAAGGAGGAGCTCCGATGAGCCTGTCCGACGAACTCGAGCGCCTGCGCTCGCTGCGCGACGACGGCACGCTGGACGAGGACGAGTTCCAGCGCGCGAAGGCGCGGGTGCTCGGCGGCCAGGGCGGCACCGGCGCCAGTGGCGCCTCGGTGCTGAACCAGCTCCGGCGCAGCCGCGCCGACCGCTGGATCGGCGGCGTCTGCGGCGGCATCGCCCGCAGCAGCGGCGTCGACAGCTGGATCTGGCGACTCATCATCACCGTGTTCGCGCTGTTCGGCGGCGCGGGCGTGATCCTCTACATCCTGCTCTGGGTCTTCATACCGGAAGAATGACCCACCCCCGAAGCGCCTGCGGCGCTTCCCCCTCGAGGGGGCGCGACCGACGGGCCGGCAGAGCCGGATCCGCGGTCGCCGCTTGAAAGTTTCTGCAGCCTGCATAAAGAGTGCTGACCCGGCACCGAAGGAAGACTGAACCCATGTCCACATCGTTCGACGTCATCGTCATCGGCGGCGGCCCCGGCGGCTACATCGCGGCCATCCGCGCGGCCCAGCTCGGCTTCAACACGGCCTGCATCGACGAGTGGGCGAACGCCAAGGGAGGCCCCGCGCCCGGCGGCACCTGCACCAACATCGGCTGCATCCCGAGCAAGGCGCTGTTGCAGTCGAGCGAGCACTACGAGCACGCCGCCAAGCACTTCGCCGACCACGGCATCGGCGTCAAGGGCCTGAGCATCGACGTCGCGAAGATGCTCGCGCGCAAGGACGAGGTGGTCAAGCAGAACAACGACGGCATCGTCTACCTGTTCAAGAAGAACAAGGTGAGCTTCTTCCACGGCCGAGGATCGTTCGTGAAGGCCGCCGACGGCGGCTATCAGATCCAGGTCGCCGGCAAGGACACCGAGACGCTGACCGCCAAGCAGGTGATCGTCGCGACCGGCTCGTCGGCGCGCGCGCTGCCGGAGGTGCCGTTCGACGAGGAGCGCATCCTGTCCAACGACGGGGCCCTGCGCATCGGCGCCACCCCGAAAACGCTCGGCCTGATCGGCGCAGGCGTGATCGGCCTGGAGATGGGCTCGGTCTGGCGCCGCCTGGGTGCCGAGGTCACGGTGCTCGAGGCGCTGCCGGACTTCCTCGGTGCCGTCGACACGCAGATCGCCAAGGAAGCGCACAAGGCCTTCACCAAGCAGGGACTGAAGATCGAGCTCGGCGTCAAGGTCGGCGCGGTCAAGTCGACGAAGAAGAACGTCTCGGTGTCCTACACCGACGCGAAGGGCGGCGAGCAGAAGCTGACGGTCGACCATCTGATCGTCTCGATCGGCCGGGTGCCGAACACCGAGGGCCTGAACGCGGAAGGCGTCGGTCTGAAGCTCGACGAACGCGGCGCGATCGTCGTCGACGACGAGTGCCGGACCAACCTGCCCGGCGTCTGGGCGGTGGGCGACGTGGTGCGCGGACCGATGCTCGCGCACAAGGCCGAGGAGGAGGGCGTTGCGGTCGCCGAGCGCATCGCCGGCCAGCACGGCCACGTCGACTTCAACCTCATCCCGTGGGTCATCTACACCAGCCCGGAGATTGCCTGGGTCGGGCAGACCGAGCAGCAGCTGAAGAAGGCCGGCCACGCCTACAAGGCCGGCACCTTCCCGTTCATGGCCAATGGCCGCGCCCGTGCGCTGGGCGACACCACCGGCATGGTCAAGTTTCTCGCCGACGCCAAGACCGATCAGATCCTGGGCGTGCACATCGTCGGACCGATGGCCAGCGAGCTGATCGCCGAGGCCGTCGTCGCGATGGCCTTCAAGGCCAGCAGCGAGGACATCGCGCGCATCTGCCACGCCCACCCGTCGCTGTCGGAGGCGACCAAGGAGGCGGCGCTGGCGGTCGACAAGCGGACGCTGAACTTCTGATCGGCGCCCGACCGTGGGCGTCCGAGCACTGTACGAGGCCACGCTCGCCGAGCGGGGGTACCGGTCCGACGAGGCGCAGCTGCGCGCGATCGACGCGCTTGAGCGCTGCGAGACCGAGTGGGCCGACTACAAGGCGAGGCGCAGCAATGCGCTGACCAAGCTGATCCGCCACCCGCCGATCCCGCGCGGGGTGTACATGTTCGGCGGCGTCGGGCGCGGCAAGAGCTTCCTGATGGACTGCTTCTTCCAGGCCCTGCCGCTGACGCGCAAGACCCGGCTGCACTTCCACGAGTTCATGCGCGAGGTGCACCGCGAGCTGCAGGAGCTCAAGGGCACCGCCAACCCGCTGCAGGTGCTGGGCGAGCGCATCGCGCGGCGCTTCCGGCTGATCTGCTTCGACGAGTTCCACGTCGCCGACGTCACCGACGCGATGATCCTGCACCGGCTGCTCGAGTCGATGTTCGCCCACCGCGTCAGCATCGTCACGACCTCGAACTTCCACCCCGACGAGCTGTATCCGAACGGGCTGCACCGCGACCGCATCCTGCCGGCGATCGCGCTGCTGAAGGACAGGCTTCAGGTGGTGAACGTCGACGCCGGCACCGACTACCGGCAGCTGACCCTGGCGCAGGTCAAGATGGTGCACACGCCGCTGGGCCCGGAGGCCGACGCGGCGATGACCGACGCCTTCGAGCGCCTGGCCGAGGCGCGCGACGAGGACCCGGTGCTGCACATCGAGCACCGCACGATCCATGCGCGCCGGCGCGCCGGCGGCGTGGTCTGGTTCGACTTCAAGACCCTGTGCGGCGGCCCGCGCTCGCAGAACGACTACCTCGAACTGGCGGCGCAGTTCCACACCCTGCTGCTGTCGGACGTGCCGCAGATGCCGCCGCGGCTGGCCAGCGAGGCGCGGCGCTTCACCTGGCTGGTCGACGTGCTCTACGACCGCCGGATCAAGCTGATCCTGTCCACCGAAGTGCCGCCGGCCGAGCTCTACACCGAAGGGCCTCTGGCGCACGAGTTCCCGCGCACCGTGTCGCGGCTGTCCGAGATGCAGTCCGACGCCTACCTGGCGCTGTCGCGCCGCGACGTCGACACGTCGCTCACCTGACGCTCACTCGAGCGGGTCGATGCGGACGATGGCCAGCGACAGGTTGTCGCCGCCGCCGCGCGCGCGCTGGCGGGCCTTGGTCACCAGCATCTCGGCCGCCTCGCGCGGCGCCAGCGCCTGCACGATCGAGCCGATCTCCTTCGGGGTGAAGTAGTGCCACAGCCCGTCGCTGCAGGCGATCAGCGTGTCGCCGTGCTGCAGCGTACCGACGTCCCAGACCGCCAGCGGCGGGTCCTGGTGGGTGCCCAGGCAGCCGGTCAGCAGGTTGGACTGCGGATGGGTGTTGGCCGCCTCCTCGGTGATCTTGCCCTCGTCGATCAGGCGCTGCACGAAGGAATGGTCGATCGTGCGTGCGACCAGCTCGGCACCGCGGAAATGGTAGACGCGCGAGTCGCCGGCGTGGATCGCCTCGCAGTGCAGGTCCGGCGTCAGCAGGAAGGCCGCGACGGTGCTGTGCGGCTCTTCCTCGGCGGTGATCGCGGTGAGCTTGATCATCAGGTGCGACTCCTGCACCATCTGCTTCAGCGCATCGGCCGCCGGGTCCTTCATCGGCACGTAGCGCTCGAAGATCTGCCGCGCGGTCATGATGACCTGGTCCGCCGCCTTGCGGCCGCCGCTCTTGCCGCCCATGCCGTCGGCCAGCACGGCCAGCGTGCAGCCGGCCACCTTCGGGTGCATCATCACCTCAAGCTGGTCCTGCTGGTAGGCGCGGTCGCCGCGGTGCAGACCGGTGGCGGCGTTCAGGCGGAACGAGGGGGCGTCGGAGCTCATCGGGCGGAATATAAACTGGCCATCGACCGGACACCGTGCAGCAATGGACGAGAACCTGCATTCACTGCCTCGCCGCCTGATCGAGCTGCGCATGGAGCATGCCGACCTGGACAGCCTGATCGACCGCAACGCCGACGAGCCGCCGCTCGACGACCTGACGCTGCGCCGGCTGAAGAAGCGCCGGCTGCTGCTGCGCGACGAGATCGCGCGGCTGCAGGGCGAGATCGACCCGACGGAGCCGGCCTGAGCGTGCCCTCGCTGGCCGCTCTGGTCGCCGGCGCGCTCGCTGGCGGCGGGCCGATCGCACGCCGCGAGCCCGGCTTGCGC
>CALJUI010000241.1 GCA_937975735.1 uncultured Rubrivivax sp. | reverse complement strand
CCGGCTACCCGAACCCGTTCGAGATCGCCAAGCGCGCCAAGGTGCAGTTCGACTCCGACCTGTCGGAGTCCCGCTACAACGTCGTCTCCGCGCTGTTCGACCAGAGCATCACGTTCCGGCTGAAGGAACTGCAGGCGGCCACCAAGGCGATCCACGCCGCCGAGGCGGCGCTGGCCAAGAAGCCCAATGCCCGGGCCGCGGACCTGGTCAAGCAGGCGCGCGGCCTGGCGTTCGCACCGGTGGTCGGCAGCGGCCTGGCCGGCGACAAGGACTTCCTGGCGCTGTTCACCGCGAACAAGAAGGACGCCGCAGTCAACAAGCAGGTCACCGGGCTGGAGGACCGCTGGAACAGCCATGCGCGCGACAACTACGAGCGCGCGCGCGGCCTGGCCGAGCAGGCGCTCGCGCTGGCGAAGTGATCGCCGCCGGCTGATCCCATGCTCTCCTTGACCTCCGCGGCCTTCGGGCCGCGGCCGCGGCCCGGCGTCTGGCTGGCCGGCGGCCTCGTGCTGGCCTTCCTGCTGGCCTTTCTGGTGCTGCCGGTCGCGCGCGTGTTCTACACCGCCTTCGTGGAAGCCGACGGCAGCCTGACGGTCGGCCACTTCGAGGCCTTCTTCGCGCAGGGCCTGATGCGCGAGGCCTTCTTCAACAGCCTGTACGTGGCGGTGATGTCGGCCGTCTTCGCGTCGCTGATCGCGGTGCCGCTGGCCTACTTCACGGTGCGCTTCGAGTTCCGCGGCGCGATCCTGATCCAGACCCTGGGCGTGCTGCCGCTGATCATGCCGCCCTTCGTCGGCGCGGTCGCGCTGCAGCTGATCTTCGGCCGCTCGGGCTCGCTGAACCTGCTGCTGAACGACTGGTTCGGCATCACGGTGCCGATCATGGAGGGCCTCAACGGCGTCATCTTCGTCGAGGCCATCCACTACTTCCCGTTCATCCTGATGAACCTCACGGTCGCGCTGCGCAACATCGACGGTGCGATGGAGGAGGCGGCGATGAACCTGGGCTGCCGCGGCTGGCGGCTGTTCTGGCGCGTGATCTTCCCGCTCGGGCTGCCCGGTTTCGTCGCCGGCGCCTCGCTGGTCTTCGTCAAGGTCTTCGACGACCTCGGCACGCCGCTGGTGATGGGGCAGACCAACCTGCTGGCGCCGCAGGCCTACCTGCGCATCACCCAGGTCGGCCTGGAGGATCCGCTGGGCTACGTCATCAGCGTGATCATGATCGCCTTCTCGATCGGGGCGATGGCGCTGTCGGCGCGCGCGCTCAAGGGCAAGGACTACTCGACGATCCAGAAGGGCGGCTCGAGCATCCAGCGCCGTACGCTGACACCCTTCGGCTCGTTCATGGCCTACGCCTGGATCGGCCTCGTGCTGCTGGTCACGCTGTCGCCGCACATCGGCGTGCTGCTGCTGTCCTTCGCCTCGGTGTGGAGCTTCTCGCCCCTGCCCGACGCCTACACGCTGGCGCACTATGCGACCGTGTTCCAGGACTCGAGCGGCATGATCAGGAACACGCTGCTGTACTGCGGCCTGGCCGCGGGCATCGACGTGATTCTCGGCGTGACGATCGCCTACCTGATCCTGCGCACCAACCTGCCGGCGCGGCAGTGGCTGGACTGGATCGCGACGGCGTCGCTGGCGGTGCCGGGCATCGTGCTGGCGATCGGCTTCCTGCGCCTGTACAAGGGCGTGCTCGTGCCGGGCACCGAGGTGCTGCTGACCGGCACCTGGGTCATGATCATGCTGGCCTACGCGGTGCGACGGCTGCCCTACGCGCTGCGCTCGTGCGTGGCGGCGCTGCAGCAGGTGCACGTCTCGCTGGAGGAGGCGGCCGAGAGCGTCGGCGCGACGAAGCTGCGCACGATCCGGCGAATCGTCGTGCCGCTGATGGCCGGCGGCATCCTGGCCGGCTTCGTGACCAGCTTCATCACCGCGGCGGTGGAGCTGTCGGCGACGATCCTGCTGACCAGCGCCGAGTCGCAGGCGCCGATGAGCTACGGCATCTATCTCTACATGCAGAGCATCGCCGGGCGCGGGCCCGGCGCCGCGCTGGGCGTGCTGGCGATCGTCGTCGTCGCGATCGGCACCTACCTGTCGCACGTCGTCGTCGAGCGCAGCAATCGGCGTCTCGTGCCCCGCACCGGAACCCCGTCATGAAGAAAGTCAGCGTGATCTGCCGCAACGTGCGGCTGTCCTACGGCACGACCGAGGTGCTCAAGGACGTCAACCTCGACATCGAGCCGGGCGAGTTCTTCGCGCTGCTCGGTCCGTCGGGCTCGGGCAAGTCGACGCTGCTGCGGCTGATCGCCGGCTTCAACCCGCACCAGCATGGCGAACTGCTGATCGACGGCGTCGACGTCACCGGCCAGCCCCCGTGGCAGCGCAACATCGGCATGGTGTTCCAGAGCTACGCGCTGTGGCCGCACCTGTCGGTGTGGGACAACGTCGCCTTCGGCCTCGTCGAGCGCAAGGTCGCGAAGGCCGAGCTCAAGGCGCGCGTCGGCGCCGCGCTCGAGACCGTCGGCCTGTCGGGCTTTGCCGAGCGGCGCCCCAACCAGCTCTCCGGCGGCCAGCAGCAGCGCGTCGCGCTGGCGCGCACCATCGTCATCGAGCCTCAGGTGCTGCTGCTCGACGAGCCGCTGTCGAACCTGGACAAGACGCTGCGCGTGCAGATGCGCCAGGAGCTGCTGTCGCTGCAGCGCCGCCTGGGCATCACGACGATCTTCGTCACCCACGACCAGGAGGAGGCGATGACCACCGCCGACCGGATGGCGGTGCTCGACAAGGGCGTCGTGCAGCAGGTGGGCAGCCCGGCCACGCTGTACGACTATCCCGTCAATCCTTTCGTTGCCGGTTTCGTCGGCACGATGAACCTGCTGCCCGGGCGCGTGCGTGCGCGCAACGGCGAGGCGCTGACGCTCGATGTCGACGGCGTCGGCGAGCTGCGCCTGCCGCTCGGCGCCGACGCCCCCGACGCGGCGGCGCTGATGCTGAGCTTCCGGCCGCACGCGTTGCGCATCGAGGTCGCCGACGCGCAGCGCGACGCGCGCTACATCTGGATCCCGGGCAGCGTCGAGGCGAGCGAGTTCCTCGGCGAGTTCACGCGCTACCGCGTGCGCGCGGGCGCGCACGCGCTGGCAGTCGACCATCCGCACTTCGCCGGGTTGTCGAAGTTCCCGGTCGGTGCCGCGGTCGGCCTCGGCCTGGAGCCTTCGCAGGTGAGGCTGTTCGCGGCCTGATCCGGGCATGGAGCTCTACCAGGTTCGCGCCTTCGTCACCGTGGCGAGGCTGGGCCACGTCACCAAGGCGGCCGAGGCGCTGTGCGTGACCCAGCCGGCGGTCACCGCGCAGATCAAGGGCCTGGAGTCGAGCCTCGGCGTCGCGCTGTTCGACCGCAGCGGCGGCCGGCTGTCGCTGACCCGCACCGGCGAACAGCTGCTGCCCGCCGCCGAGGCGCTGCTCGCCGCGGCCGGCGAGCTGCAGGGCGCGGCCCGGACGCTGCAGGGCGAGCTGGTCGGCCGGGTCGAGCTCGGGCTGCCGGCCGAGGCCTCGGAGTTCCTGCGCATCGGGCCGCTGGCCGCCGGCATGCAGCGCGACCTGCCGCAGGTCGAGCTGCACACCCGCACGGGTGCGGTGGGCGCGCTGCTGGACCAGGTCCGCGGCGGCACGCTCGCTGCGGCGCTGTCGATCGGCGTGCACCCGCCGCGCGACCTGCAATGGCTCGCGCTGCGCTCGGTGTGCTACCGGGTGGCGATCCCCACCGCGCAGGCCACGCCGATGCAACGCGGCGGCTGGCACACCCTGGCCGGCCTGCCCTGGATCGACGGCACGGCGGAGTCGCATGTCCACCAGATGCTGCGCGGCCTGTTCGAGCAGCAGGGGCTGGCGCCCAACGTGGTCATGCGCATCGACGACACCGGCACGCTGGACGCGCTGGTGCGTGCCGGCAGCGGCTGCGCGCTGCTGAGGGAAGAGGTGGCGCTGCCCGGCGTCGAAGACCGCGACTGGGTCGTCTGGGGCCATGCGCGGGTCGACGCCAGCCTGTATTTCGGCACCGCCACCGAGCGTGCCGGCGACCCGCTGGTCGTGGCGCTGGGCGCCGTGGTGCGCAGTGTCTGGGGCTGAGGATCAGCCGCGCCGCCTCAGCCGCTGGCGCCGCCGCCAATGCGTGCGTGCCCACCAGACCCAGGTGATCAGCAGGTAGACGCCGACGCCTGCAGCGACGGCGAAGATCGCCAGCCCCACCACCAACGGTTTGCCCACGCCCAGCAGGCTGCGCCACCAGGGCTGGCTGGGCTCGGCCTCGGCCTCGGCCTCGATCTGCAGCGGCGGCGGCGCACGCTCACCGAGGACCCAGCCGCCCACGTGCCAGGCCGCGAAATAGACCGGGCCGAAGGTGAAGGGGTTGGTCACCAGCGTGCTGGCCACGGCGCTGGGCACGTTCGCGCGCAGCGCCACCGCGGCGGCGGCCGACAGCGGGATCTGCGCCACCGGGATCAGGAAGCCGAAGAACACGCCCAGAGCCACGCCCAGCGCCACGCCGCGCCGGCTGACGTGCCACAGGCGATGGTGGTGCAGCGCCGGCCCCAGCCAGCGCAGCCACCGGTTGGACTTCACCGCCTCGGGCGACGGCAACATGCGACGAAAGCGTTCGACCATGCGACGCGGATTCAGGCGGGAGGGGTCATCGAACCCTCTAGCTTGCCACCGATCGCCCACCCGACCGCGGCGCGGGGCCTCCGGCTCGCGCGCCGGCCGTGCGATCCGACGCGTCAGCGGCGTGTACGCTCGTGCTGGGTCTCGCAGGCGACGCAGCGCCGCGCCCAGGGCTCGGCCTTCAGGCGGTCGAAGGGTATCGCCGCCTCGCAGTCGACGCACATGCCGTAGTCCTTGCCCTGGCGCAAGCGCTGCAGCGCCGCGTCCATGGCGTTGAGCTCGACGCGCTCGCGCTCGGTCAGCGCCATCGCCACCTCGCGTTCGGGGGCGCGCTGCGGCGCGTCGTCGTTGTCCTGCTGGGCCACCTCGTGCGCGCGCTCGGTGCGCGATCGCCCGTGCAGGTGCTCGCCGAGCTGGCGACCGACGGCGTCGATGCGGGCCTGCAGGTCGGCTTCGAGTTGAGCGCGCTGGCCGTCGGTCAG
>CALJUI010000240.1 GCA_937975735.1 uncultured Rubrivivax sp. | reverse complement strand
GCGGCGACCTGCCCAGCGGCACCGCGGTCGCCGGCGAGTTCCGCTACGCCGCCGAACTCGTGCGCTTCGTTCGCGAGACGCAGGGGGCCGACTGGCACATCGAGGTCGCCGCCTACCCCGAGTACCATCCGCAACAGCGCTACGCGAGGCAGGACCTGGACCACTTCGCCGCGAAGATGAAGGCCGGCGCCAGCGCGGCGATCACGCAGTTCTTCTTCAACCCGGACGCCTACTTCCACTTCGTCGACGAGGCGCGCGCGCGCGGCGTCGATGCCCCGATCGTGCCGGGCATCATGCCGATCCACAACTACGCCAAGATCGCGCAGTTCGCGGCGCGCGACGGCATCGAGATCCCTCGCTGGGTGGCACTGAAGATGGAGGGTTTCCTCGACGACGCGGCGTCGATCCGCGCCTTCGGCCTGGACGTCGTCACGCGGATGTGCGAGCGGCTGCTTGCCGGCGGCGCGCCGGGCATCCACTTCTACACGCTGAACCAGTCGGCGCTGTCGCTGGAGATCTGCCGCCGCCTCTCGCCCGCCGCCTGAGGCGGGCTTACCATGAAGGCGTGCCGGACGAGACGACATCGTCGGCTCCGGAGGCGCCGGCGGAGTGGTCGACGCTCTTCGAGAGCCTGCCTCTGGGCGCCTACCGATCGCGCCCCGACGGGCGTTTCGTGCGCGCGAACCCGGCGATGGTCAGGTTGTGCGGCTGCCGCAGCGAGTCGGAACTCATCGACGCGGTGCACGACATCGCCCGGGACTGGTACGTCGATCCGCGACGCCGGGTCGAGTTGCTGGCGCAGGTCGGGCGCGAGGGCTCGGCGTGCGACATGGTCTCCGAGATTCGCCAGCCGACCACGGGGCGCACGCTGTGGGTGCGGGAGGACTGCCACGCGGTGCGCGGCGCCGACGGCACGATCCTCTGCTACGAAGGCACCGTCGAGGACCTGACCGAACAGGTCGTCGCGAGGCGCGCGCTCGAGCACAGCGAGTCCCTGCTGCGCGAGGTCATCGCCGGCACGCCCGGCATGGTTTACCGCGTGCACGTCCAGCCCGACGGGAGCCAGCGCTACGAGTACGTCAGCGACGGCGTGCGCGCGCTCTACGGCGTCGAGCCGGACGAGGTGATCGCCGACCCGTACCTGCTTCGGCGACTGCGCCATCCGCAGGACCAGCCGCGCGTGCAGGAGGTGATGTCGGCGCACATCGCGTCCGGTGAGCCCTGCACGGTGGAGTTCCGCATCGTCAAGCCGCGCGGACGCGACGTCTGGGTGCGGCTGAACTCGTCGGTCCGCCGGGAGGCCGACGGCAGCGCCCGCCTGTTCGGCGTGGCCATCGACGTCAGCGACGTCAAGATCGCCGAGCAGGCGCTGGCCGAGAGCGACCGGCGCTGGACGTTGGCGCTCGAAAGCCTGGGCGACGGCGTGTGGGACTGGAACCTGGCCACCGGCGAGGGCTACTTCAGCGGCCCGCTGCGCCTCGTCTACGGGTTGCCGGCAGACCACCCGATGCGGCCGGGCGAGGACCTCGACGAACGCGTGCACCCCGACGATCGCGCGTCGATGCAACGGGCGCGCCAGGCCCACCTCGAGGGCTGCAGCCCGGCCTACGTGCACGAACACCGCCTGCTTCGCGCCGACGGCCATTGGATCTGGGTGCTCAGCCGTGGCATCGTCGTGGAACGCGACGCGGCAGGAAAGCCGCTGCGCATGATCGGGACCCACACCGACGTCACCGAGCGCCGCGAGGCCGACGCGCTTCGCCGCCAGCGCGACCGGGCCGAGCAGGCCGACCGGACGAAGTCGGAGTTGATGTCGCGCATCAGTCACGAGCTGCGCACGCCGCTCAATGCCATCCTGGGCTTCGCCCAGCTGCTCGACATGGACGCCGATGACGGCTCGGTGCAGCAGGAGTGGGCACGCCACGTGCTCGGCAGCGGCCGGCTGCTGTTGGCGCTGGTGGACGACGTGCTCGAGCTGACCAGCGGCCACAGGCTGCAGTTCACGATGCACCTCGCGCCGGTCGACGTGGCCGCCGCCGTGCGCGACTGCTGGTGGCAGCTCGAGGCCGGCGCCCGCGCGCGCAGGGTGACCTTGGACGACGCCGACGTCGATCCGGCGCTGCAGGCGCAGGCCGACCCGAAGCGCCTGCGTCAGGTGCTCGGCAACCTGCTGTCCAACGCGGTCAAGTACAACCGGCCCGGCGGGCGCATCGCCGTCGCCGCACGCCGCGACGGCGACCGGGTCATCGTCAGCGTCGCCGACACGGGCGCCGGGATTGTGGCCGAGCACCTGCCGCGCCTGTTCCAACCCTTCGATCGGTTGGGCGCCGCCCACGGCGAGGTGCCGGGCACCGGCCTCGGCCTGGCCCTGTGCAAGCAGCTCGTCGAGGCCATGGGCGGCGACATCTCGGTGGCCAGCGAACCCGGCCAGGGCAGCTGCTTCAGCGTGCGGCTGGCGGCGGTCGCCGATCCTGCGCCATCCACTGCACGCCCTCCTCGTTGAGGATCGCGTCCAGCGGCACGTCGTGCGGCTCGCCCTTCAACCAGGGGATGAACCCGTGCGCGTAGCCGATGCCGGCGGTGAATGGCCTGGGTTCGATCGCCGCCAGGGTCCGGTCGTAGAAACCGCCGCCGTAGCCCAGCCGCAGCCCGCCGGGGCCGTAGCCGACGCAGGGCACCAGCAGCAGCTGCGGCTCGAAGGCCTCGGTGTCCTTCGGCTTCGGGATGCCGTAGGCGTCTTCCTCCATCGCGCAGCCCGGGTACCAGACGTGGAAGCGCAGCTGCTTGGTGTCGCGGTCGACCACCGGCAAACCGATGCGCCGCGACGGATCGGCCTCGCTCCAGCGATACAGCGCGGGCAGCGCGTCGAACTCGCCCTTGATCGGCCAGTAGGCGCCGATCGTCGTCTCCGGCCGCGACACCAGCCACACGCGCAGCACTTCCTGCAGGTGCACGGCGCGCTGATGGCGGTCGAGCAGCGACTGCCTTTCGGCCTGCAGTTCGCGGCGCAGGGCCTTCTTGTCCTGGGTCGGCTCGAGCGGCAGTCGGAACGACGAGGTCATCGGGGCACCTGACGCGGGCGGATGGACCCGCATTGTCGCCCGGGCTAGAGTCCGACCGTGCGAGCGCCTCGTCCCACCGCTCCCTACGTCGCGCATTGCCTCGAACTGCTCGCGCCGCTCGGCGCCGCGCGCGCTCGGCGCATGTTCGGCGGCCACGGGCTCTATCTCGACGACCTGTTCGTCGCGCTGATCGCCGACGAGCGCCTGTACCTGAAGGTCGACGCCGAATCGCGCGAGGCCTTCATCGCCGCCGGCGGCGAGCCTTTCGTCTACGAGGGCAAGGGCCGCCCGATCACGATGAGCTTCTGCACGCCGCCGATCGAGGCGATGGACAGCCCGGAGGTCATGCGGCCATGGGCACGCCAGGCGATGCGTGCCGCGCTCGCCGCGCGTGCCACGACGCGGGCGAAGGCGCCGCCTCGAGCAGCACGAACGACGTCGCCCCGCGCCCCTCGATGACCCACTCGCTGCCGGCCGGCAGCCAGTGGCGTTCACCGTCGCGCAGCCAGACATCGGCCTCGCGCTCGGCGCCGGCGCCACTGCGCGTCAGCCAGGCCAGGCCCTCGGTGATCTGGATCCAGCGCCCACGAGGCACGGGCGCCAACCGCCGCGCGGCGCCGGCGGCCAGCCGCCAGTCGGGTTGATGCACATGACTGATGTCCGATCGGTTCATCGCCAACTCCCGTCGATGCCATTGAATGCCTGTAGTCTGTGTGGTCCGGGCGCGTTCGTCCAATGAGATCGAGGCCGGTCACTGATAACATCAGCGCATGAATGACGCCGCCGGCCGCAACCTGCCGATCGGACCGCTGCGGGCCTTCGAGGCGGTGGCCCGGCACCTGAACTTCCGCGCCGCCGGCGAGCAGCTGCACCTGACGCAGCCGGCGATCAGCCGGCAGATCAAGACGCTCGAGGACCAGCTCGGCACGCGTCTGTTCGTGCGCGGCACGCGCCACGTCGAGCTGAGCGGCGCCGGGGCGTCGCTGCTGGCCGCGGTGGCGCCGCTGATCGAGCGGCTCGACGCCACCGTGCACCAGATCCGCAGCGCGCAGGCGCGTCCGCACGTCGGCCTGACGACCTTCGCGTCGTTCGCGTCGCTCTGGCTGCTGCCTCGGCTGCCGGGCTTCCAGGCGACCGCGCCGCAGATCGACATCCGCATCTCGGCCAGCGACGCGCCGGCCGACTTCGACGACCCGGCCTTCGACCTCGCGCTTCGGCACTGCCGTCCGGCCGATGCGCCGAGCGGGTCGGTCCGGCTGTTCGACGAGCTGCTGACGCCGGTCATCAGCCCGGCGCTGCTGGCGCGCGCACCGCTGGGCAGCCCCGCCGAACTGTCGTCGCACACGCTGCTGGAGGAGGAAGGCAGCGGCTCCGGCACGCGCTACACGCGCTGGGCGCACTGGTTGGAGGCGCACGGCCGCGGGCGGCGCGTCGCGCCGCGGGGCTGGATCACGCTGAACTACACGCATCAGCTGATCCAGGCCGCGCTCGCCGGCCAGGGCGTCGCGCTGACGCGCTGGGCGCTGGTGGCCGACCTGATCGAGCGCGGCGACCTCGTCGAGCCCTTCGGTCCGCGCGGCCGCCTGAGCTCGCCCTTCGCCTACTGGCTCGTGCGCTGGCCGGCGCGCCGCGAGCGCGCCGAACTGCAGACCTTCGAGGACTGGCTGCTGGCGCAGGCGTCGATCACGCGAGCACAGATAGACCGTGCGCGCGACAGCGCCCAGACGCTGCGTTAAATTCGATCCATGCCGATCCGCCATCCGCTCGTCCTCGTCGGCCTGCTCGCCGCCGCGCTGTCCATCGGCGGCTGCGCGGTCGCGCAGACGCAGACCGGCGACGCGGTCATCGTGCAGGCGCGCGACGCACTGACGCGCGGCGACCGCGCGCGGCTCGCGACGCTGCGCGACGTCGCGATGCTCGAGCGCCATCCGCTCGCGCAGTGGGTCGACTACTGGGACCTGACGAGCAAGCTCGCCAACGCGCGCCAGAGCGACCTCGACGCGTTCTACGCCCGCTGGCCGGGCACCTACGTCGAGGACCGGCTGCGCAACGACTGGCTGCTCGAGCTCGGCAAGCGCCGCGACTGGGACAACTTCCGCCGCGAGTTCCCGCGCTTCCGCATGAACGACGACCGCGAGGTCACCTGCTACGCGCTGCTGACCCGTTACCTCGACGGCGACAACGTGCGCGCCGAGGCGCTGCCGGTGTGGATCGCCCAGCGCGACCGCGACGACGGCTGCCAGCTGCTGGCCACCACGATGGCCGGCGCCGGCCGGCTGCCCGAGGCCGACGTCTGGCGCAAGGTCCGGCTGGCGGTCGACCGCAACCGCCACGGCGCCGCACGTGCCGGAGCGGCGGTGCTCGGCAGCGAGGTCGAGGCCAGCGTGGCCGAGCTCCTGAAGAGCCCGGCCAGCCACCTGGCCAAGCGCGCCAGCGGGCAGCCCGGCACGCCGGCCGAGCTGACGACGCTGGCGCTGCTGCGCATCGCCGCCGGCGACCCCGAGGCCGCGGCGACGCAGCTGCAGACGTGGCAGCGCCGGCTGCCCAGGCCGCTCGCCGCCTGGGACTGGGCAAGCACCGCGCGAGAAGCGGCGCAGCGCCTGCAGCCGCAGGCCGCCGAGCACTTCCAGCGCGACTGGGCCCAGCTCCC
>CALJUI010000239.1 GCA_937975735.1 uncultured Rubrivivax sp. | reverse complement strand
GCGCGCACCCGGGCCGTCGCCACGGGGCTGGAGGCGGCCGCATGAAGCTCGCCGAGGGCATCCGCCGGCACGGCTTTCGCAAGTGGTACGAGCGCGAGCTGCTGCAGAGCCACGCCCACCTGGCGCTGACCTTCGTCTGCGCGGTCGGCATCCTCGGCGCGCTGGAAGCCGCCGGCCAGTTCCGGTCGGTCGGCGAGCAGGCGATCGACCTGCTCGCGCTGCTGCTGTGCAGCGCGGTCGGGCTCTGGGCGCTGCGCCGCTACCTGTACCTGCTGTCACACGCCGAGGCCACTGCGCACCAGGCCGACTGCCCGGCCTGCGGCACCTACGGACGCTTCACGCTCGTCGAGGCCGATGCCGGCGGCGACCTGGTGCGCGTGTGCTGCCGACAATGCGAGCGGCGCTGGGACATCAGCAGCTAGTCGACAAGTCGCCGCATCGGCCGCCGAACACTGTCGACGGCATTGACATCGGTCACGGGCCTCGAGCCCGTCGTGCCCGCAATCCGTTGATTCCGTTGTGCAAGTGCCCATGTGCACAGTTCTTGCTATCGGCTCCCAGTGAGGCGACCGCCTCGCCAACACGAGGAGTCCTTCCATGTCGCTTGCACCCACCGGCCGACCGAGAGGGCCTCTCAGTCGTCGTCCGCGCTTTGCAGGGTGGATCATGGCCGCGATGCTGTCCGTGCCCGCGGCCGGCTCCGCTGCCTTGCTGTCGCAGATCTCGCCTCTCGTGATCGCCTACGCGCCCGGCACGGACTTCACGACCATGACCTGGTCCGGCGTTGGTGACGTGACGGCAGTGGTTTCGTCGATCGATCTCCAACTCGGGCTCGGCAACGCAAGCACCAGTGGTTGCGAGGCCGCCGACTTCGCGGGATTCGCCGCGGGCTCCATCGCACTCATCCAACGCGGCGCCTGCGAGTTCGGACTCAAGGCAGCCAACGCCGAGGCGGCCGGAGCCGTGGGTGTGCTGATCTTCAACCAGGGCAACACAAGCGACGACTCTCGCCTGGGTCTGATCAACGGCACGCTCACCGATGCTTACGCCATTTCGGTCCCCGTGCTCTTCACGACCTACGCCCTGGGCGCGAGCTTGGCGCTGGACACGCCCTCCGCCGTCATTCGGATGGCCGTCAGCCTCGACGATCCGATCCGCCCGCCGGAACCGGTTCCCGAGCCCGGCACGCTCGCGTTGCTCGGGATCGGATTGACCTGTGCCGCCGCGACACGTCGGAGGCGCATCGGTGCAGACTTGCGCTACACGACGTAGCCGATCAGCATCGCGATGAAACTCAGCACGAGGCTGCTGCCCAGCGGCACGTAGACCTCGCGCGCGCCGATGCGGAAGCGGAAGTCGCCAGGAAGCCGGCCCAGGCCGATGCGGTCGAGCCAGCCGCGCAGCCCGTTGAAGAGCAGCAGGGCGAGCAGGAACACGATCAGCCAGCGCATCCGGGGTCCTGCGTCATAGCCGGTGGCTGCGGTCGCCCTCGGCGAAGCCGATCGGCTCGAAGTCCGCGCCCTGGCCCAGCGCCAGCACCTTGAACAGCTCGCCCATCTCGTGTTCGTTGATCAGCCTCTGCGCCGCGACGCGATCTCGCAGGTCGGCGTCGGCCAGCGCGTCGAGCAGGCCGCAGTTCAGCAGGAAGCGCGCCTGCGAGGAGTAGCCCAGCACGTCCAGCCCGGCGTCCTGCGCTGCCAGCGCGATGGCGCTGAAGTTGACGTGCGCGGTGATGTCCTTGTCGCCGACGTCGGCCAGCGGATCGGCGTCGGCGCGGTGGGCGCGGTGGCACATCAATGTGCCGCCCTGGCGCTGCGGGTGGTAGTACTCGCGCTCGGGGAAGCCGTAGTCGATGAAATAGGCGACGCCGCGCCGCAGCACGGCGGCCAGGCTGCGCACGAAGGCTTCGGCCTGCGGATGCACCTCGGTCACGGTGCCGGGCATGAAGGGGCCGGGGACCGGCGGGCGCAGCGCGGTCGGCCGGTCGGCCCAGGCGAATCCGTCGCCGGCGGCGGCGACGCCACGCTCGGACCAGACCAGGCCGTCCCAGTGCAGCAGCTGCACCGGCATCGCATCGAGCACCTCGTTGCCGATCACCACGCCGTCGATCGCCTCCGGCCAGGCCGTTGCCCAGCGCACGCGGTCGCCGAAGCCGGCCAGCCGCTCGCGCTGGCGGTCGGCCAGCGTGCCGGACAGGTCGACGATGGTGTAGCGGGCGACCCGGTCGCCCAGGCTGGTCAGCAGCTGCCGGGCCAGCGCACCGGAGCCGGCGCCGAACTCCCAGACCTGGTCGGTGCCGGTGGCGTCCAGCGCCTCGCGCACCGCCTTGGCCAGCGTTCGGCCGAACCACGGCGACAGCTCGGGCGCGGTGACGAAGTCGCTGCCGCTGGCCGGCATCGCACCGAACTTCAGCGCGTCGCGCGCGTAGTAGCCCAGCGCGGGCTCGTACAGCGCGATCGCCATGAAGCGGTCGAACGGCAGCCAGCCGCCGCCCGCCGCGATGGCCGCGCGCAGGCGCTCGCGCAGCCGGGTCGATAAACTGCTCGGTTCCACGTTGCTCACCGGCCGATTGTAGGAAGCCATGTCCGACCGCCCCGTCGCGCTTGTCACCGGCGCCGCCCGCCGACTGGGCCGGACGATCGCGCTCGACCTCGCCGCGCACGGCTGGGACCTGGCCGTGCACTACCGCGGCTCGGCGGACGAGGCCGAGCAGACGGTGGCCGACGCCCGTGCGCTCGGCGCCCGCGCGAAGGCCTTCCAGGCCGACCTGGCGGACGAGCCGGCCTGCAACGCACTGGTCCCCGCGGTTGGCGCTCACTTCGGCACTGTGCGTGCGGTGGTCAACAATGCTTCGCTGTTCGAGTACGACAACGTGGCCGATTTCGGGTATGCGGCGATGGAACGCCACTGGCGGGCCAACACCGCGCCGGCGATCGTGCTGGCGCGCGCATTGCACGCCGCCGGCGGCGGCGTGGTGGTCAACCTGATCGACCAGAAGTTGTGGAACCCGAACCCCGACTACCTGTCGTACACATTGTCGAAGGCGGCATTGGAGGCGGCGACGACGATGCTCGCGATGGCCCTGGCGCCGAGCACCCGGGTCTGCGGCGTCGCACCCGGGGTCACGCTGCTGTCGGGCCCGATGGACGCCGCCGAGTTCGAGCGCGCCCACAAGCTGACACCGCTGCAGCGCTCGTCGACCCCCGAGGACATCGCCCGCTCGGTGCGTTTCCTGCTCGAATCGCCGGCGATCACCGGCGCCACCTTGCTGGTCGACGGCGGCCAGCACCTGCAGCCCCAAGCGCGCGATGTGCTCTTCTTGGCGAAGGACGATTGAGATGCACACCCTGCTCACCCACCCGAGCCTGATGGACTGCCGGCGCCTGTTCCTGCACAACTACGAGGTCTGGATCAACATCGGCGTGCACGACTTCGAGAAGAAGGGCGAGCAGCGCGTGCTGATCAACGTCGACCTGTTCGTGCCGCTGGCGCAGTCCACGCCCAGCGCCGACAAGCTCGACGAGGTGGTGGACTACGACTTCATCCGCCGCAGCATCGCCGAGCGCGTCGCGCGCGGCCACATCCATCTGCAGGAGACGCTGGTCGACGACGTGCTGAAGACCATGCTCGCGCACCCGCGCGTGCGCGCCGCTCGCGTGTCCACCGAGAAGCCCGACGTCTACCCCGACTGCGATGCGGTCGGCGTCGAGGTCTTCGGCATGAACGAGGGCCCCCGATGAACGTGATGACCGACTTCGCCGCCGCCCGCAAGGCCGAGCAGAAGGCCGCCTACGAGATCAACAAGCTGAGCAAGCGCCTGCACCGCCAGGTCGGCCAGGCGATCGCCGACTATCGAATGATCGAGGACGGCGACAAGGTGATGGTGTGCCTGTCCGGCGGCAAGGACAGCTATGGCCTGCTCGACATCCTGATCAACCTGCAGCAGCGCGCGCCGATCCACTTCGACCTGGTCGCCGTCAACCTCGACCAGAAGCAGCCGGGATTCCCCGAGCACGTGCTGCCCGAGTACCTGGCCGGCCGCGGCGTGCCCTTCCACATCGAGGCGCAGGACACCTATTCGATCGTCAAGCGCGTGATCCCCGAGGGCAAGACGATGTGCAGCCTGTGCTCGC
>CALJUI010000238.1 GCA_937975735.1 uncultured Rubrivivax sp. | reverse complement strand
GCCTCGAACAGCTGCGCGCCGCAGTAGGACATGTAGGTCGACACGCCCATCTTGGACATGATCTTCGACAGGCCCTTGCCGACCGCCTTGACGTAGTTGGCCAATGCCTTCTCGGCCGACAGGTCGCCCGGCAGGTCGCGATGGATGTGCAGCAGCGTCTCCATCGCCAGGTAGGGGTGCACCGCCTCGGCACCGTAGCCCGCGAGCACCGCGAAGTGGTGCACCTCGCGCGCCGAACCCGTCTCGACGATCAGGCCGGCGTTGGTGCGCAGGCCCTCGCGCACGAGGTGGTGGTGGATCGCCGACAGCGCCAGCAGCGCGGGAATGGCGACCTGCGTGGCGGACATCCGGCGGTCGGTGACGATCAGGATGTTGTGGCCGCTGCCGATCGCGTCGACCGTCTCGGCGCACAGCGATGCGAGCTTGGCCTCGACGCCCTCGCGACCCCAGGCCAGCGGGTAGGTGATGTCGAGCTCGTAGCTCTTGAACTTGCCCGAGGTGTGGCGCGCGATGTCGCGCAGCCGCGCCATGTCGTCGAAGTCGAGGATCGGCTGCGTGACCTCCAGCCGCATCGGCGGGTTCAGCGCGTTGATGTCGAGCAGGTTCGGCTTCGGGCCGATGAAGCTGTTCAGCGACATCACGATCGCCTCGCGGATCGGGTCGATCGGCGGGTTCGTGACCTGCGCGAACATCTGCTTGAAGTAGCTGTACAGCGGTTTCGCGCGGCCCGACAGCACGGCCAGCGGCGAGTCGTTGCCCATCGAGCCGATCGCCTCCTCGCCGTTGGCGGCCATCGGGCTGAGCAGGAACTTCAGGTCCTCCTGCGTGTAGCCGAAGGCCTGCTGGCGGTCGAGCAGGGTCTCGGTGGACGGCAGCGGCTCGCCCTTCGCGTCGATCGAGTCGAGCCGCACGCGCACGTTCTCGATCCACTGGCGGTAGGGCTTGGCGGCGGCGAACTGGCTCTTCAGTTCCTCGTCGTCGACGATGCGGCCCTGCTCGAAGTCGATCAGGAACATCTTGCCGGGCTGCAGACGCCACTTCTTGACGATGCGGTTCTCGGCGATCGGCAGCACGCCCGATTCGGACGCCATCACCACGAGGTCGTCGTCGGTGACGAGGTAGCGCGCCGGGCGCAGGCCGTTGCGGTCCAGCGTCGCGCCGATCTGCTTGCCGTCGGTGAAGACCATCGCCGCCGGGCCGTCCCAGGGCTCCATCATCGCCGCGTGGTACTCGTAGAACGCACGCCGGCGCGGGTCCATCGCCTCGTTCTGCTCCCAGGCCTCCGGAATCATCATCATCGCGGCGTGGGCCAGCGGGTAGCCCGCCATCACCATCAGCTCGAGCGCGTTGTCGAAGGTCGCGGTGTCGCTCTGGTGCTCGAAGCTGATCGGGTAGAGCTTCTTCAGGTCGTCGCCGAGCACCGGCGACTTCATCACGCCCTGGCGCGCGCGCATCCAGTTGAAGTTGCTCTTGACGGTGTTGATCTCGCCGTTGTGCGCGACCATCCGGTACGGGTGGGCGAGCGGCCACTCGGGGAAGGTGTTGGTCGAGAAGCGCTGGTGAACCAGCGCGAAGGCCGACACCGCGCGCTCGTCGGCCAGGTCGCGGTAGTACTGGCCGACCTGATTGGCCAGCAGCAGGCCCTTGTAGAGCACGGTGCGGCAGCTCATGCTGGGCACGTAGTACTCGCGGCTGTGGGTCAGCTTCAGGCGCTGGATCGCGCCCGAGGCGGTCTTGCGGATCACGTAGAGCTTGCGCTCGAGCGCATCCGGAACGATCACGTCGGCGCCGCGACCGATGAAGATCTGGCGGATCACCGGCTCTTTCGCGCGCACCGCCGGCGACATCGGCATCTCGCGGTCGACGGTCACGTCGCGCCAGCCCAGCAGCACCTGCCCCTCGGCCTTGACCGCGCGTTCCAGCTCCTGAACGCAGGCCAGCCGGGACGCATGCTCCTTCGGCAGGAAGATCATGCCGACGCCGTACTCGCCCGGCGGCGGCAAGGTCACGCCCTGGGCGGCCATCTCGGCCCGGTAGAACTCGTCCGGGATCTGGATCAGGATGCCGGCGCCGTCGCCCATCAGCTTGTCCGCGCCGACCGCGCCGCGATGGTCCAGGTTCTCGAGGATCTTCAGGCCCTGCTCGATGATCGAGTGCGCCTTCTGCCCCTTGATGTGGGCAACGAAGCCGACGCCGCAGGCATCGTGTTCGCGGGCAGGGTCGTACAGGCCGTGTTCGGCCAGGGACCGGATGTCGTCGGGGGATGCGTGCAGGCGCGCGTCCTGGGTCATGGGGCTCTCCGGTCGGATGCGGTCTCGAGGGGAGCGAGGTTACCGCAGTGCAGCATGAGCGACAACCGAAACTAAACGGGGTCAGAGTCGATTAAGTGGCGCTGTGCTCGACGGCACCACAAAAGGGGGACATAGTTGCTACTTCGCGGACCCCGTCCCCGGCTCGGGCCGACGCGGCCGACCACGGGGGCGCGGGGCGGCGGCGCGGCCGGTGGCCTGCTCGATCGCGGCGACGAACGCCGGCGTTCCGAACGCCCAGCCGCCACGCACGGCGCCGTCGAGGCGATCCGACTGGCCTGGCGGCAGCCCCTGCGCGAGCAGCGCCCGATAGCCGAGTTCACGTTCGAACGGCGTGTTGCCGAGCGCCCACAACTCGGGCGGGTCGATCAGCAGCGGATCGCGCTGCTGGCCAAGCCGATGCGGCGCACTGGACCAGGGCTGGTTCTCGTCGAGCAGGCTGTCGATTCGACGCATGGCGAGCAGCAAGTGCTCACCTTCTTCGATCGGTGCGGCCTGGAAGCGCCCGGCCCACAGGGTGCCGTGGCGATCGTGCCTGCGGTTGAACGCGACCACGTGGCGGCGCCCGACCGACTGAATCATCCGCCCCAGGCTCTCGGGCTGCGGCGGCACCACCAGCAGATGCAGCGCGTCGTCGCACAGCGCATAGGCCACGATCGCCACCCCTTGCGCCCGCGCCGACTCGGCGAGCGCCTCCTTGAGCGCGCGCCGGTCCGCGTCGTCGAGCACCATCGACTGCCCATGCACCGCCTGCTGTCGGACGTAGTGCGCCCGACCGGGCACGCACAGGCGCGCACGCCGGGCCATGGTTCAGTCCCGCTCGAACACCTGCCGGCCGGTCAGCCGCGCGTGCTCGCGCAGCGCGAAACGGTCGGTCATGCCGGCGATGTAGTCGGCCACGGCGCGCCGGAGCTCGGGGCGCCGTGCGTGATCCTCCGGCAGTTCGCCCGGCTGGCCGGAGTAGGCGCCGAACAGCTCGGTGACCACGAGGCGCGCCTGGGCGGTCGTCCGCTTGACCTGCGGATGCCGGTACAGCGCATCGAACAGGAAGCGCTTCAGCCCGGTCGCTCCGGCACGCATCGGCTCGCTCGCGGCCACCATCGGCGGCAGCGTGCGGACGGCCTCGGCATCGGCCGGCTGGAACTCCTCCAGGCGCTCACGGGTGGCCATGACGACGTCGAACACCTGAGCCGACAGCATCCGGCGGATGGTCTCGAACAGCAGCCGCCGGTCGGGCTGCTCGGCCAGCGCCGGATGCTCGGCCAGCGCCTCGTCACGGAACCGCGCGAACAGCGGCACCTCGCCCAGCTGGCCCATCGTGATCAGGCCCGAGCGCACGCCGTCGTCGATGTCGTGCGCGTTGTAGGCCATCTCGTCGGCCAGGTTGACGAGCTGCGCTTCCAGGCTCGGCCGCCGGTCGACCAGGAAGCGATGCCCGACGCCGCCGGGCTCGATGGCTTCGAGCCGCTTGGCGTGGTGCAGCGAGCATCGCTTCAGGATGCCTTCGCGGGTCTCGAAGGTGAGGTTCAACCCGTCGTGGTCCGGATAGCGCTGTTCGAGTGCGTCGACGACCCGCAGGCTCTGCAGGTTGTGCTCGAAGCCTCCCGCGTCACGCATGCACTCGTGCAGCGCGTCCTGCCCGGCGTGCCCGAAGGGCGTGTGGCCGAGGTCGTGGGCCAGCGCGATGGCCTCGACGAGATCCTCGTTGAGCCGCAACGCCCGCGCCATCGACCGGCCGAGCTGGGCGACCTCGAGCGAATGCGTCATCCGCGTGCGGTACAGGTCGCCTTCATGGTTGACGAAGACCTGGGTCTTGTAGACC
>CALJUI010000237.1 GCA_937975735.1 uncultured Rubrivivax sp. | reverse complement strand
GGTCGCGAACCTGTTCGCGACGCGCCTGCCGGCCACGCTGACGGTGATGACGCCGATCCTGATCCTCGACGTGCTGCTGGCGCTGCCGATCGCGATGTGGGTGGCCTACAAGCGCGGCTCGCTGACCGACCGCACGATCATGGTCATCACGACGGTGGCGCTGTCGATCAGTTTCCTGGTCTACATCATCGTCGGCCAGTACATCTTCGGCTTCCAGCTCGGCTGGTTCCCGGTCCAGGGCTGGAGCGATTCGTTCTGGACCAACCTGACGACCTATACGCCGCTGCCGGTGCTGCTGGCGGTGATGGTCGGCATCGCGCCGCAGACGCGGCTGTACCGCAGCTTCCTGCTCGACGAGCTCGGCCAGGACTACGTGCGCACCGCGCGCGCCAAGGGCATGACCGAGAACACGGTGCTGTTCAAGCACGTGCTGCGCAACGCGATGATCCCGATCCTGACCAACGTCAGCCTGGCGCTGCCCGGCATCTTCGTCGGCTCCTTCCTGATCGAGGTCTTCTTCTCGATCCCCGGCCTGGGCCGCGAGGTGCTGCTGGCCGTCAACCGCAGCGACTACCCCGTCATCCAGGCGGTCACCGTGTACCTCGCGATGCTGACGATGGTCATCAACCTGACCACCGACGTGCTGTTCAAGCTGGTCGACCCGCGGGTGGTGCTCAAATGACCCACCCCCGCAACGGCTTCGCCGCTCCCCCACAAGGGGGCGCAACCTGCGGACCGGCGAAGCCGGATCCGCGGTCGCCACTTGATCGAACCGCGACGGAGCTTCGCTCATGAACACCCTGGTTCAAGCCCAAGCCGCCGCGTCGATGGACGACACCAGGCAGAAGAGCGAAGGCGTCTGGCACGCTGCCTGGCGCCGCTACAAGGCCGACCGCGTCGGCATGGTCTCGCTGGTGATCGTCGCCGCCTTCCTGCTGCTGATCGTGCTGTCGTTCACCGGCATCGTCGCGAAGAACTGGCAGGCCGAGGTCGGCGTGCCGAACGCGCCGCCGACGATCGTCGGCCCGCGCCCGCCCGAGGCCACCGGCGCGATCGAGAAGCCGAGCGGCCCCAACGTCGACCTGTCCGACGTCGACCCGCTGGCGCCGCGCTACCAGGAGTGGGACGAGCGGGCCGCGAAGTTCAAGACCACCGAGACGGTCAAGGCCGAGACGCTGCCGATGGGCGCCGACCGGCTGGGCCGGGACGTGCTGGCCAAGGCGATCAAGGGCACCGAGGTGTCGGTCTTCGTCGGCGTGCTCGCCGCCATCACCGCCACCGCGCTGGGGACCCTGCTCGGCGCGCTGGCCGGCTTCTTCGGCCGCTGGGTGGGCGACTTCCTCGAGTGGCTCTACAACGTCTTCGAGTCGATCCCCGGCATCCTGCTGATCTTCGCGTTCGCCGCGGTGTTCGGGCGCGGCATCGGCACCGTGGTGCTGATCCTCGGCCTGACCGGCTGGACCGGCATGTACCGCCAGGTGCGCGCCGAGTTCATCAAGCATTCGAACCGCGAGTACGTGCGCGCCGCCGAAGCCATCGGCGCGAGCGCGGGCTCGCGCATGTTCAGGCACATCCTGCCCAACGTCAGCCACGTCGTGCTGGTGCGCACCTCGCTGCTGGCGGTCGGCTTCATCAAGGCCGAGGTGATCCTGTCCTACCTGGGCCTGGGCGTGCCGGTGGACCAGGTCAGCTGGGGCACGATGCTCGCCGAGGCGCAGAGCGAGCTGATCCTCGGCCACTGGTGGCAGCTCGCCGCCGCGACCCTCTTCATGGCGGTCTTCGTCACCGCGTTTTCTCTGATGGCCGATGCGCTGCGCGATGCGCTCGACCCGAAGCTGCGGGGCCTGGAATGACCACACTGCTCTCGATCCAGGATCTGCGGGTGCGCTTCCGCATGGGCCACGGCGTGGTCGCCGAGGCGGTCGGCCGCGGCGAGCGCGGCGTGAGCTTCGACATCGCGGAGAACCGCACCGTCGCCCTCGTCGGCGAGTCGGGCTCGGGCAAGAGCGTCACCGCGATGTCGGTGCTGAACCTGCTGCCCGACAACGCCGAGCGCCACGGCCGCATCCTGTGGCAGGGCCGCGACCTGCTCGGCGTGTCGCTGGCCGAGCTGCAGACGATGCGCGGCAAGGACATCGCCTGCGTGTTCCAGGACCCGATGAGCTCGCTGAACCCGGTGTTCAGCGTCGGCCAGCAGCTGTGCGAGCCGCTGATCAAGCACATGGGGCTGTCGCCGCGCGAGGCGATGAAGAAGGCCGAGAGCCTGCTGGTCGAGGTCGGCATGCCCGAGCCGAAGCGCCGCCTGGCGGCCTATCCGCACGAGCTGTCCGGCGGCCAGCAGCAGCGCGTGATGATCGCGATGGCGCTGGCCTGCGAGCCGAAGCTGCTGATCGCCGACGAGCCGACCACCGCGCTGGACGTGACGATCCAGCGCCAGATCCTCGAGCTGATCGGCAAGCTGAAGGAGACGCACCGGATGAGCGTGCTCTTCATCAGCCACGACCTCGGCGTCGTCGGCGAGATCGCCGACCACGTGGTCGTGATGCGCGACGGCGTGGTCCGCGAACAGGGCCCGGTGGCCGACATCTTCGCCCGCCCGCAGGACGACTACACGAAGGCGTTGCTGGCCTGCCGCCCGAGCCTGACCGAGAACCCGGCACGGCTGATGGTCATCGACGACCACATCGCCGGCAAGGCGCTCGGCGACGCCGCGGCGGCCAAGGACCCGAACGCGCCGGTGGTGCTCGAGGTGCGCTCGCTGGCGAAGAGCTTCTTCCTCCGCGAAGGCCTGTTCGGCAGGCGCGAGTTCAAGGCGGTCGAGGGCGTGAACTTCCAGCTGCGCAAGGGCCACACGCTGGGCGTGGTGGGCGAGTCGGGCTCGGGCAAGACGACGATGGGGCTGACCCTGCTGCGCCTGCACGAGCCGACCGCCGGCGAGGTGATGTTCGACGGCCAGAACCTGCTGAAGCTGTCGGACCGCGAGCGCCAGGGGATGCGCCGTCGCATCCAGATCGTGTTCCAGAACCCCTACGCGAGCCTGAACCCGCGCTTCACGATCGGCCAGACCCTGGTCGAACCGATGACGATCCACGGCATCGGCAAGGACCTGGCCGAGCGCGAGCAGCGCGCGCGCTCGCTGCTCGAGAAGGTCGGCCTCGACGGCCGCGCCTTCGGCAAGTACCCGCACGAGTTCTCCGGCGGCCAGCGCCAGCGCGTGGCCATCGCGCGCTGCCTGACGCTGAACCCCGAGGTGCTGGTGCTCGACGAAGCGGTCAGCGCGCTCGACGTGTCGGTGCAGGCGCAGGTGCTGAACCTGCTCAAGGACCTGCAGGACGAGTTCGGGCTGGCCTACGTCTTCATCAGCCACGACCTCGCGGTCGTGCGCTTCATCAGCGACGAGGTGCTGGTGATGAAGGACGGCCGTGTCGTCGAGCAGGCCAGTGCCGCGCAGATCCTGGCGGCGCCGCGCGAGGACTACACGAAGCGGCTGCTGGCGGCCATTCCGCGCGGGTACCGCGCGGCCGCCTGAGTCACGCGCGGGTCCCAGCCCGCGGCCTGCAGCGGCGCTCAGGCGCCGCGGTCGCGCGCGTGCACGATGGCCTCGGCCCGCGAGCGCAGGCCGAGCTTGTCGAGGATGCTCGACACCTGGTTGCGCACCGTCTTCTCGCTCTTGCCCAGCTCGGCGGCGATGGCCCGGTTGTCGAGCCCGCGCGCCACCGCGTGCAGCACCTCGCGCTCGGCCGGCGTCAGCGGGTCGTCCGTGGCCGCGCCGCCGATGAAGCCTCGCAGCTCGGCCAGGAAGGTCGACCAGGCCGGCTCGGTCTCGAGCAGCACGTGGTTGTCGCTGTCCAGCGGAACGAAGCGCGCGTCAGGAATCAGCGAGGCCAGCAAGCGCCCCTCGTCGAAGGGCACCGCAGTGTCGCCGCGCGCGTGCATCACCAGGGTCGGGATCCGCACCTGGCGCGCCAGGTCGGTGACGTCGACCTGCTGGAAGGCCTCGAGCAGGCGCGCGGCGTCGTCGGCGCTCGAGGTCAGACGCTGCAGATCGGTCCACCAGGCGAGCTGCTCGGCGCTGCCGCGCGGAATGAACCGGCGCGTGAAGATCTCGCGGAACGCCGGGTTCGGGCTGCCCCAGCCGACGCGGATCAGGTTGACCAGGGTCTGGGCCTCCAGCCGGGCGGCGGCGTTCGGCTCCCTGCGCAGCGCGCCACGTCCGTAGGCCCCCATCAGCACGAGGTGCGACACGCGCTCGGGGTGTGCCACCGCGTAGCGGATCGCCGCCGCGCCGCCCTGCGACATCGCCAGCAGCACGACACGCTTGAGCCCCAGCGCGTCGATCACCGCTTCGAGGTCGCCGACCCAGGCGTCGACGGAGTAGTCGGCGACGCCGCGGTCGGACAGGCCGCAGCCGCGCTGGTCGTAGCGGATGTAGGTGTGTTGCAGCGACAGCGCCTCCATCCACGGCCGCCAGACCGGGCTGTCGTGGTCGTCCTCGACGTGGGTCAGCCAGTGCGCCGCGCGAACCAACGGCGGCCCCGAGCCGATCGACGCGACGGCGATCCGGACCCCGTCGGGCGCGGTGACGAAGCGGATGCGCTGGCGG
Organism: uncultured Rubrivivax sp.; assembly: GCA_937975735.1. Lineage (GTDB taxonomy): Bacteria > Pseudomonadota > Gammaproteobacteria > Burkholderiales > Burkholderiaceae_C > Rubrivivax. Next base: position 1,224 of record CALJUI010000237.1, on the reverse strand, counting down.
CCCGGCATGCGCGATTGTGGCGCGGCGGGACATTCGGCCCAAGCGCGGGGCAGCGCCCGGCGCCGGCCGCCGCCCGCGTGGGACAGCGGCCTCATGCGCACAGGGCATCTCGCCGGAACGATGCACCTACGTCGACCCGACGTGACCACTCAAGGAGAGTTTCATGCAAACCCAACCGCAACCGGCCGACACCGAACGCTATGCGAAGACCATCGAGGTGTCCAAGCGCATCCGCTGGGACATCGACCGCGACGTGCTCCGCGGACGCCGCTTTGACTTCGACCACGTCTTCCTGCCCGACGGGCTGTCGCTGGCCGACGAACTCGACGGCCTCGATGCCGGCCAGCGCCGGCTGTTCGGCCAGGTCCAGGGCCGCACCTACGCCAACATGTTCGCCCTCGTCGAGCGTTTCATCGGCGCAATGATGCTCGAGCAGAGCCGCGACCATCGCCTCGGCGACCAGATCGCGCTGGAAGCCATGGTGCGCGTCACCGACGAGGAGCTCAAGCACCAGGAGCTGTTCCGCCGCGTCGAGCGGCTTATCGCCGATGGCATGCCCGAGGGCTACCGCTTCGACGTCCCGGCCAACGACGTCGCGGGCTTCGTGCTCGCCAAGTGCGAGTGGGCGGTGCTGGCGCTGACCTGCCACATCGAACTGTTCTCGCAGGCGCACTACCGGGCCAGCATCGAGCCGGCCGACGGTCTGTCGCCGCTGTTCAAGGACATCTTCCTGTTCCACTGGAAGGAGGAGTCCCAGCACGCGATTGTCGACGAGCTCGAGTGGGCGCGCGCCGATCGCAAGCTCCGGTCCGACGCGGAGCGCGACGCCGCGGTGTCCGACCTGATCGCGCTGGTGCAGGGCGTCGACGGCATCCTGCAGGCGCAGGCCGCGGCCGACGCCGGCTACTTCCTGCGCATCGCCGGCATCGCCGACGACGATCCGCGCGCCGAAGCGATCTGCCGGACGATGCTCAGGGCCTACCGCTGGCAGTACATCGTCTCCGGTGCGATGCAGCCGCGCTTCCAGCAGCTGCTCGCCGGTCTCGTGAGCGCGGCGCAACTGCAGCGCATCCAGGACGCGCTCGCGCCGCTGAGCTATGCGGTGCCGCAGCGGACCGACGCGGCGCAGGCGATGACCCACTGACCCGCCCGGGCGCCGAGCCGCCGGCTCAGCGCCGACGCACGCGCACCGTGTAGTCGCCGACGCCGCTGTCGCGGTTGTAG
>CALJUI010000236.1 GCA_937975735.1 uncultured Rubrivivax sp. | reverse complement strand
AAGGACCCCAGCGAGATGCGGGCCGAACTCGTGCAGGTCACGTGCTGGAACCTGGCGCAGAAGTCCAGGTGATCGAACCATCCATGCCAAGCCCGGTGGCAAGACGCGGCGAGCCGCGTTCGGCGGTCAGCGTTCCACTGAGCCTGGCCGCCCATGACACGGCGCGGCGGCATTGCGCCGATCGGATGGGCGCAGGTCCTGCAGGGGTAAGATGGGAGCAACGCTTGGCAACGCGGGGGATCCACGGGCCTACGTCCGCGCGCCTGCGGAACCCCACAGCGCCTCGTCCGTCCAAACGCACGTAGACGAACCCGTGACCGGAGAACTTCCCATGACCAGCGCCCGCATGCGAATGATGACTGTTCCGCTGCTTGTCTTATCTCTGGGTGTCCTCACCGTTCACGCCCGACAGGACAAGAAGTTCGACGACGCCAACAGCAACGCCCTCCTTCTCGAGTACAAGGGCAAGGTCAAGATCAGCGCCAGCACTTACTGGCCGGGCTGGGAACCCACCAAGGCGATCGACCGCAACGTCGAAACTTCCTGGTTCACCAATCGGGGCGATGCCGCCGCGCTCGGCGAGCAGGACCTGCTGGTGCTGGCCGTCAAGGCGCCGGCACTGGCCGCGCTGGCGCCGACGCTGGCGCCCATGATCGGCCCGCACACGGTGATCCTGCCGGCGATGAACGGCGTGCCCTGGTGGTTCGGCCTGGGCCTGCCCGGGCCGGCGGCCGGCATGCGGCTGGACGCGGTGGACCCGGTGGGCGCCATGGCCGACGCGCTGCCGCCTCAGCAGGTGATCGGCTGCGTGGTGCACATGTCGGCGCTCCAGGTCGAGCCCGGGCGCGTGGAGCACCGCATGGGCCGAGGCCTGGTGATCGGCGAACCGTCGGGTCAGCGCAGCGAGCGGCTGGACGCGGTCTACGAGCTGCTGCGGCGCGCGCGCATCGACGCCAGCGTGCCGGCCAGCATCCACGAGGCGCTCTGGTACAAGCTCTGGGGCAACGTGACGATGAACCCGGTGTCGGCGCTGACCGGGGCCGCCACCGACGCCATGCTCGACGACCCGCTGGTGCGCGGCTTCTGCAGCGCGGTGATGACCGAGGTGGCCGCCATCGGCGCGCGCATAGGCTGCGCCGTCGAGCAGACGCCCGAGGACCGGCATGCGGTCACGCGCAAGCTCGGCGCCTTCAAGACCTCGATGCTGCAGGACGTGGAGGCCGGTCGCGCGATCGAGCTCGACGCCATCGTCGGTGCGGTGCGCGACATCGCGGCCGTCGTCGGCCAGCCGGCGCCGAACCTGGACGCGCTGTACGCGCTCACCCGGCTGATGGCGCGCACGCGCGGCCTGCTGGCCTGACAAGGAGGCCCGCCCGCCGATGCTCTCGCGCCTGCCCGCGCCGCTGCGCGGTGTGCTCACCGGACTCACGCTGGGCCTGAACACGCTGATCGTCTTCACGCTGATGGTGCCGCCGGCGCTGGCGAAGCTGGTGCGGCCGCCGGCGCGCCTGCGTGCCGCCTGCGACCGTGCGCTCAACGCGCTGGCGTCGCGCTGGGATCTGATCAACAGCGGCTGGATGGAGGACGTGGGGTCGGCGCCATGGGACGTGCAGGGCGTGGACGGCCTGCGCCGGCGCGGCTGGTACCTGGTGTCGTGCAACCACCAGAGCTGGGTCGACATCCTGGTGCTGCAGCGTGTCTTCCACGGCCGCATCCCCTTCCTGAAGTTCTTCCTCAAGCGCGAGCTGATCTGGGTGCCGGTGATCGGCCTGGCTTGGTGGGCACTGGACTTCCCCTTCATGGCGCGCGGCAAGGGCGCGCGCGGCGCCGACCTGAAGACCACGCGGCGCGCCTGCGAGAAGTTCAAGCGCATCCCCACCAGCGTCATTAACTTCGTCGAAGGCACGCGCTTCACGCCGGCCAAGCATGCCGAGCAGCGCAGCCCGTACCGCCACCTGCTCAAGCCCAAGATCGGCGGCATGGGCGTGGCGCTGGCCACGATGGGCGAGCAGTTCGACGCCCTGCTGGACGTCACCATCGCCTACCCGCGCGGCATCCCCACGTTCTGGGACCTGCTGTGCGGGCGCGTGGGCGAGGTGATCGTGCGCGTGCAGCCGCGCCGCCTCGCGCCCGAGTTGCTGGGCGGCGACCCGGTGACGGACAAGGCCTACCGACGCCGCATCGGCGACTGGGTGGATGCGCAGTGGGCCGAAAAGGACGCGCAGCTGGCGCAGCTGCTGACCGAGGCGCCGGCCTCCACGGCGTCACCGTGAGCACCGTCTCGCGCCGTACGTTCCAGTGGCACCGCTGGCTGGGCTGGCTGGTGGGCCTGCAGGTGCTGGTGTGGGTGACCAGCGGGGTGCTCTTCGCGTGGCTGCCGTTCGAGCCCTGGGTCAAGGCGGGCGACGTGCTGCAGCGGCCGGTGCTCGGGCTGACGGCGCTGCCGGCCGGGCTGGAAGACGTCGACCCCGCGCAGGTACGCACGCTGGCTGCGGTGGCCACGCCGCACGGGCCGGCCTGGCGCGTCGGCCTGGCTGGCGAGACGGCGGCGCGCTACCGCGGCCTGGACGGTGGCGCATGGACCGCGCCGGACGCCGACGCGGTGCGTCGCTTCGCGCGCACGCTGGTGCGCAGCGACGCGCCGATCGTCGACGCCGAGCGCCTGGCCGAGGTGCCGCGTCGGCTGGCTATCGTCGAGGAGACCGGCGGACGCGGCGACCTCTGGCGCGTGCGCTTCGACGATGCCTTGGGCACGCGCGTGTACCTGGACGGCGAGGGCGGTGACCTCGTGGCCATCCGCAACGAGGCCTGGGTCTGGTACGACTTCTTTTGGCGGCTTCACATCATGGACTACCGCGGCGGCCATGACTTCAACAACACGCTGCTGCGCGTGGCGTCGATCGCGTCCTGGACCCTGGTGGCCGCCGGCGCCGTGCTGTCGGTGCTGGCGTTGCGGCGCGCGCTGCGGCGCAAGCCGCGCGCGGGCGCTGGCTGAAGGCCGTCAACGCACCTTCGGCGGCCACAGCCCGCGCGGCTCCATCACGTTGCGCGCGATGTCGGGGCGGTCGGTGATCAGCGCGTCCACGCCCAGGTCCAGCATGCGTGCCATCGTCGGCGCGTCGTTGACGGTCCAGACCAGCACCTGCAGGCCCAGGGCCTTGGCCTCCTTCATCTTCGCGGCATCCAGGTCGCCGTGGAAGACCGACCAGATGCGGCCACCCGCGGCATGCACCAGGCGCGGCACGCTGCCGCCATGCTCGGCGAGGGAGAAGCCCGCAGTCCACGGCGAGGCGCCGTCGCGGCCGGTGCCCACGTTGTCCAGCCAGCGCTGCTGCGCCGTCAGGTACACGGTGCGGATCTCGGGCGCGGTGCGCTGGATCACCTGCAGCGTGCGCCAGTCGAAGGACAGCACGCTGACGCGGCTGGCCAGACCGGCCGCGCGCACGGCGTCGACGACGAGCCTGGCGAACACCTCGGGAGGCGGCGTGGCCTCCGGGCGGCGCGGGTCGAGCTTGGTCTCGATGGCGAAGTGCACCTGCGTGTCGCCGCGGCGGCGTACCAGCTCGAAAACCTCGCTCAGCCGCGGCACGCGGGCGCCGTCCACCGGGCGCTGCTCGGGGTAGCGCGACGCGTAGCTCGTGCCCGGCCGCAGCCGGCCGACGTCGTAGCGCTGCAGATCGTCGAGGCTCAGCGCATGAATCAGCGGGCCGGGGCCGTCGAGCCAGCGGCCTTCGGCGTCGCGCGTCAGGTCCGGGTTCAGCGCCAGGTCGTGGTGCACGACGAGCACGCCGTCGCGCGTGACCGCCAGGTCCAGCTCCAGCGTCGACACGCCCTGCGCCAGTGCCAGCTCGAAGCCGGCCAGCGTGTTCTCCGGGGCCAGACCCCGTGCGCCGCGGTGGCCCTGCAGATCGACCGCCACGGCAGCGCCGCACAGCAGGCCAAGACCCAGCGCCACGAGCGCGGCGTGCATGCCCCTCAATACCCTGCCCATGCCCATGCCATGCTCCCCGAGGCCGGTCGAAACGGCCGTTCGGTCGCGAGGATAGCGGGGTCAAAGCCGGCCTGTTCGCTTTGCTGACGGCCGCCGGTTGAGGTACACCCGGGCTGTGGGCGGCGCGCCCGTGCAAGGGTCGACAGGCGCCAGCCCCCGTGCCGCGCGTCCTGCGCAGGAGACTGCACCATGTCCCAACGTCCCGACACCCCCGATGCCGCCGACATCTGCCGTGCACGCCTGACCGCCCTGGCCGAGCATGCGCCGCTGGCCTTCGCCGTCGTCCACAACGAGCAGTTCCAGTACGTCAGCGCGCACATGGACCAGCTCTTCGGCTGCACCGACGAGACCGGCCTGGCTGGCCACGGCACGCGCGGCATCCTGGCCATCGAAACCGCCGGCGACGGCGTGCACGAGCGCATCGCCGAGGCGGCCGTGGCGCACCGCCCCTTCGTCGAGGAGGTGGCCTGCCTGCGCCGCGACGGCGGCCGCTTCTGGGGCCGGCTGCAGGCCATGCCGGTGCAGCGGTAGGCGCCCCAGCGCGAGCTGCCGCGGCCGGTCCAGGACGTCACCGCCGCTGTCGAGCGGCCCAACGACCCCCCCTGGACCCCC
>CALJUI010000235.1 GCA_937975735.1 uncultured Rubrivivax sp. | reverse complement strand
TGCGCAAGCTGCTGAACTACGCCGAGCCGCTGGGCCACTTCATGGCCTTCGTGCCCGGGCTGGAAGGCAGCGAGCGGCGCCAGCAGGTCTGGCCGTCGACCGTGGCCTACATGGCGCGGCTGATCATCCACCGCTACGCGATGCTGGGCGTGCTGGACGAACAGGGGTTGCCGCTGCGCGAGATGGGCGTGCTGGCCGTGCCCGGCGGCGGCAGCGACCCCACCCCCGGCGCGACCGTCACGCCCCAGGCCGGCCGGCCCTGTCCGGAGTGCGGCAATGCCACCGTCATCCACAAGGACGGCTGCGACTTCTGCACCGCCTGCGGTTACGTCGGTCAATGCGGGTAGAGCGCCGACGGCGCGCACCGGCCCGCCGGGGCGCTATCGTTGGCGCATGAACCGTACGACGACGAGGCCGGCGCACGTCGACGATGCGCCCGCGGTCATCGAGCTGCAAAGGCGCGTGTACCCCACGATCCCGCCATGGACGCCGGCGCGGTTGCGCCGGCAGCTCGAGGTCTTCCCTCAGGGCCAGGTGGTGGCCGAGCAGGACGGTGGGTTGGTCGGCTATGCAGGCGCGCTGATCGTGCAATGGGATCAGTGGGCCGAGGCCCACACGTGGCGGGAGATCACAGGCGCAGGCACCTTCGAGCACCACGACCCGGCCGGCCGCACGCTCTATGGCGCCGAGGTCTTCGTCGACCCCCGCATGCAGGGCAGCGGCCTGGGCCACCTGCTGTACGAGGCGCGCCGCACGATGTGCCGCGCGATGAACCTCAAGCGCATCATCGCCTGCGGCCGGCTGCCCGGCTACCATGCGCACGCGCAGGCGCTGAGCGCCGAAGGTTATGCGCAGCGCGTCGTGTGGGGAGAGCGGCTCGACCCGGGGGGGAGCTGCGCCGTGAGCGAGTGGTTCAGCTACTGCGGGGTGATCGACGGCTACCTGCCCGAGGACGTCGAGTCCTGTGGCTTTGCATCGATCATCGTCTGGCTCAACCCGGACTACGACCCCGACCGGCCCACCCACGTGCCCGAGGAGATTGCCCTGTGATCGTCCGCATCGCCGCCGTCCAGTACCTGCTGCGCCAGATCGACGACTGGTCCGGCTTCGAGAACCAGGTCCGCTTCATCATGAAGGCCGCGGGCGACTACAAGCCTCAGTTCGTGGTGCTGCCCGAGATCTTCACGACGCAGCTGATGTCCTTCATCGACACCGGGGACGTGGCCGCCACCGTGCGCAAGATGCATGACTACACCGACCGCTACAAGGCGCTGCTGAGCGAGCTGGCGGCGCAGTGGGACGTGCACCTGATCGGCGGCAGCCACCCGACGCTGCACCCCGACGGGCGGCTGCTGAACACGGCCTACTACTTCACGCCGGGCGGCGAGGTGCACGAGCAGGACAAGATCCACCGCACGCGCTGGGAGCGCGAGAAGTGGAACACCGACGCCGGCGACACGCTGCGCCTGTTCGAGACGCCCTTCGGCAAGATCGCGATCCTGGTCTGCTACGACATCGAGTTTCCGGAGCTCTCGCGCATGGTCTGCGAGGCCGGCGCCGACATCCTGTTCGTGCCGTCGTGCACCGACGACCGCCAGGGCTTCCTGCGCGTGCGTTACTGCTGCCATGCGCGCGCCATCGAGAACCAGGGCTTCGTGGTGCACAGCAGCACCGTGGGCAACCTGCCGGTGGAAGGCCTGGGCCTGCACGACGGGCAGGCGGCGATCATCACGCCGTCGGACTTCCCGTTCGCGCGCGACGGCATCGCTGCCGAGGGCACGCCCAACATCGAGCAGATCGTCGTCGCCGAGGTGGACCTGAAGGACTTGGAAAGCAACCGCCTGAAAGGCACGACGATCCCGCTGCTGGACAAGCGCAAGGATGTCTACGCGCACCCGGTGGAGTGCATCAAGGTCGGCTGACCTGCTGCCGCGCGTTCAGTC
>CALJUI010000234.1 GCA_937975735.1 uncultured Rubrivivax sp. | reverse complement strand
GACAACCGCCTGAACATGATCCACGAGGGCACGCACGGCATCCAGGCGCTGGACCTGCTGGGCCGCAAGGTCGTGATGGACGGCGGCGGCGGGCTGAAGCTGCTGGCCGCGCGCATCAACGCGACGATCGAGGCGGCGGGGCAGGTCGATTCGCTCGCGGCGCAGTCGAATGCGCTGGCCGCGGCGCTGCAGGCGCTCGGCGCGGCGACCAAGGCCGCGTGGTCCACCGGCGTGCCGGAGGAGGCGCTGGCCAATGCGACGCCCTACCTGCAGGCCTTCGGGCACGTGGTGCTGGCCTGGATCTGGCTCGACGTGGCCCGGGTCGCCGTGCCGGTGTCGTCGGACCTCGCGCGCGGCAAGCTCGCCGCGGCGCGCTACTTCTTCGACTACGAGTTGCCGAAGATCGACGCCTGGCTGAGCGTCGTGCGCAGCCGCAACGACGTCTGCCGCACGATGGCCGACGCCTGGTTCTGAACATGCGCGCGAAGACCGTCGAGCAACTGGCCTGGATCCTGATCTACGGCGGCCTGGGCGGGCTGGTCGTCGGCACCTTCGTGCGCGACATGAACCCGCCGCTGGGCTGGCTGATGGTGTCGGTCGGCGCGCTGGTCGCGGTCGCCGGCGGGCTGTTGATCTACGTGCGTTCGCGCATGGCGGACGACCCGAAACCCAAGGAGAACCCATGAGCACACCCGTGCAGAAACTCTTCGACCTGTCCGGCCAAGTCGCGCTGGTCACCGGCGGCTCGCGCGGCCTGGGTCTGCAGATGGCCGAGGCGCTGGGCGAGGCCGGCGCCAAGATCATGCTGACCTCGCGCAAGGCCGCCGACCTCGAGGAGGCCGCCGCCGACCTGCAGGCCAAGGGCATCGACGCGCGCTGGATCGCCGCCGACGCGAGCGATCCGGCGCAGATCCAGAAGGTCGTCGACGAGACGATGCAGCGCCTGGGCAAGATCGACATCCTGGTCAACAACGCCGGCGCCACCTGGGGCGCACCGGCCGAGGACCATCCGCTCGAGGCCTGGGACAAGGTGATGAACCTGAACGTGCGCAGCCTGTTCCTGTTCGCGCAGGCGGTGGCCAAGGCCAGCATGATCCCGAACAAGGGCGGCCGCATCATCAACATCGCGTCGATCGCCGGACTCGGCGGCTCGGCCGAGATGAAGTTCATCGCCTACGGCACCAGCAAGGGCGCGGCGGTCAACTTCACGCGCACGCTGGCCGGCGAGTGGGGCCGATACGGCATCAACGTCAACGCGCTCGCGCCGGGCTTCTTCCCGAGCAAGATGACCAAGGGCGTGCTCGCGTCCTATGGCGCCGAGAACCTGGCCAAGGCCGCACCGCTGCGCCGCATCGGCGACGAGGACGACCTGAAGGGGGCCGTGCTGCTGTTCGCAAGCGCCGCCGGCAAGCACATCACCGGGCAGATCCTGGCGGTCGACGGCGGCGTGTCGGCGGTGCACGCCGGGGGCTGACCGCCGCATGACGACCAAGCTGAGCTTTCCCGTCCACATCCCCTTCGTCGAGGAACTCGGCCTGGAACTCTGGCGCTTCGGCGGCGGCGAGGCCGAGCTGCGAGTGGACCTCGCCGAGGCGCACCTGAACAGCTGGGAGGTCGCGCACGGCGGCGTCTTGATGACGATGCTCGACGTCGCGATGGCCCACGCGGCGCGCAGCCACCACAGCCACGAGCCGGGCCAGGGGCCCGGCGTCGCGACGGTCGAGATGAAGACCAGCTTCATGCGCCCTGCCGAGGGGCGCCTGTGTGCGACGGGCAAGCTGCTGCACCGCACGACGACGCTGGCCTTCTGCGAGGCGCGCGTCGTCGACGAACACGAGCAGATCTGCGCCCACGCCACCGGCACCTTCAAGTACCTGCGCGCGCTGCCGACCCGCGGCCGGCACGCCAAGACGCTGCAACGTCGCGACCCCTCTTCCACGGAGAACCCATGAGCAAGACCAATCAACGCATCGTCCTCGCCTCGCGCCCGTCCGGCGAGGCGACGGTGGACAACTTCCGCCTCGAGGAGAAGCCGTTGCCGGAGCTCCAGGACGGCCAGGTGCTGGTCAGGCACCATTTCCTGAGCCTGGACCCCTACATGCGCGGCCGCATGAACGAGTCGAAGAGCTACGCGCAGGCGCAGCCGCTCGACGAGGTGATGATCGGCGGCACCGTCGGCGAGGTCGTCGAGTCGAAGAACGAGCACTTCAAGGTCGGCGACAAGGTCGTCGGCATGGGCGGCTGGCAGCAGTACGCGATCGTCGACGCGACGCAGCGCGGCGTGCTGCAGAAGGTCGACACGACCCACGTGCCGCTGTCGGCCTATCTCGGCCCGGTCGGCATGCCCGGCGCTACCGCCTGGTACGGGCTGAACAGGATCATCGCGCCGAAGAAGGGGGAGACGGTGGTCGTCAGCGCCGCCAGCGGCGCGGTGGGCTCGGTCGTCGGCCAGCTCGCCAAGGCCAAGGGCTGCCGCGCGGTCGGCATCGCCGGCGGCCGGGACAAGTGCGACTACGTCGTCGAGGAGCTCGGCTTCGACGCCTGCATCGACTACAAGGCGCACCCGGACGTGAAGTCGATGGCCAAGGCGCTGAAGGAGGCCTGCCCGGACGGCATCGACGGCTACTTCGAGAACGTCGGCGGCTACATCCTCGACGCGGTGCTGCTGCGCATGAACGCCTTCGGCCGCATCGCGATGTGCGGGATGATCTCCGGCTACGACGGCCAGCCGATCCCGATGGCGGCGCCGCAGCTGATCCTGGTCAACCGGCTGAAGGTCGAGGGCTTCATCGTCAGCGAACACATGGACGTCTGGCCCGAGGCGCTGAAGGAGGTCGGCATGCTGGTCGGCACCGGCAAGCTGAAGTACCGCGAGACGGTGGCGCAGGGGCTGAAGTCGGCGCCCGAGGCCTTCCTCGGCCTGCTCAGGGGCAAGAACTTCGGCAAGCAGCTCGTCAAGCTCGTCTGAAAACGGCGTCGATGCACTGGCGCTGGACCCGCTTCGAAGAACTCGGGGTCGACGACCTCTACGATGCACTGGCGCTGCGCTGCCGGGTCTTCATCCTGGAGCAGGGGCCCTACCTGGATCCCGACGGCCTGGATCGCCACGCCTGGCACCTGCTCGGCCGCGACGACCACGGCGCTCTGCAGGCCTATCTGCGCGTGGTCGATCCGGGCCAGCGCTTCGAAGAGCCGTCGCCCGGCCGCGTGATCACCGCGCCGGAGGTCCGCGGCCAGGGGCTGGGGCGCCGACTCCTCGACGAAGGGCTTCGCCGTTGCGCCACCGTCTGGCCCGGGCGGGCGCTGCGCCTGAGCGCGCAGACCCATCTGCAGGGGCTGTATGGTGAGTTCGGGTTCGGCCCGGTGGGCGATCCCTATCTCGAGGACGACATTCCCCACATCGAGATGTGGCGAGGAGGCTGACCATGCACCGCACCCACGAAGTCCTGAACCAGGCCGAGGCGCTGGTCGACGTGAACCTGTTCGAGGCCAACCGGCCGCTGCAGGACGCGCTCGGCTTCCACCATCCCGGCTTCGACCGGCGCCGTTTCGAGCAGCTCGGCGCCGAGGTCGGCGGCGCGGCGATGCAGCGCCACGCGCGGCTGGCCAACCTGCATCGGCCGGCGCTGCACACGCACGACACGCGCGGCCGGCGCGTCGACGAGGTCGAGTTCCACCCCAGCTACCACACGCTGATGGGCGCGGCGCTGCGCCAGCGCCTGCATGCCACGCCGTGGACCGAGCCGTCGGGCGGGCACATCGAGCGCGCCGCCGCCTTCATGCTGTTCACCGAGCTCGAGCCCTCGGTGCTGTGCCCGGTGTCGATGAGCTATGCGGTGACGCCGGCATTGCGCAGCAACCCGGCGCTGCACGCGGCGTGGGCGCCGGGGCTCAACGCCACCGCCTACGACGGCCGCTTCCTGCCCTTCGATCGGAAGTCGGCGCTGACGATGGGCATGGGCATGACCGAGAAGCAGGGCGGCTCGGACGTGCGCGCCAACACCACCCGCGCCGTCGCCGACGGCGAGGACGACTGGGGCCGGCGCTTCCGGCTCACCGGCCACAAGTGGTTCCTGTCGGCGCCGATGTGCGACGCCTTCCTGGTGCTGGCCCAGACCGAGTCCGGTCTGTCGTGCTTCTTCCTGCCGCGCTGGCGGCGCGACGGCACGCTCAATGCGATGCGCATCGAGCGGCTGAAGGACAAGCTCGGCAACCACGCCAACGCGAGCTCCGAGGTCGAGTTCGACGGCGCGACCGCCTGGCTGGTCGGCGAGGAGGGCCGCGGCGTGCCGCAGATCCTGGCGATGGGCGCGATCACGCGGCTCGACTGCGCACTCGGCACCGCCGGGCTGATGCGTCAGGCACTGTCGATCGCGCTGCATCATTGCGCCCAGCGCCAGGCCTTCGGCAAGCGCTTGGTCGAGCAGCCGGCGATGAGGAGCGTGCTCGCCGACCTCGGGCTCGAGAGCGAGGCCGCGACCGCACTCGCGCTGCGGCTGGCGCGCGCCGTCGACCGCACCGAGCATGGCCAGGACCCGGACGGGTTCGAGGCGGTGATGCGCCGCGTGCTGACGCCGGTGGCCAAGTTCTGGATCTGCAAACGCGGCAGCGCCTTCGGTCAGGAGGCGATGGAATGCCTGGGCGGCAACGGCTACGTCGAGGCCGACGGCGAGGGCGTGATGGCCCGCATCTACCGCGAGATGCCGCTCAATTCTATCTGGGAGGGCGCCGGCAACATCATGGCGCTGGACCTGCTGCGCGCATTGCGCAGCGGCCCGGTCAAAGTTTTCGCTGGAAGAACGCAGCACTGGTCGCAACGGCGAACCGCTTGTTGCGGCACGTGCCGGCGGATCGCAAAGCCTACATTCACCCGCCGCCGCGCATCCCCGACGATCCCAACGCCGGCTATCATTTGATTTATGCCAACGTCGCGGACCTAGATTTCGCGACCGTCAACTTCGTGATATTGCTGGCCGCCGCGGCG
>CALJUI010000233.1 GCA_937975735.1 uncultured Rubrivivax sp. | reverse complement strand
GATGATCTTGCGCACGCGCGTGGCCAGCGGCAGCTGCAGCACGCGGCCGACGTTGACGAGGTCGCGGTCGACGCTGGTCACGCCGACCGCGGTGTTGATCAGCGTCGGCCACAGCGAGCACAGCGTGACCGTGATGGCCGAGATCAGGAAGCTCTTCTGGAACAGCGGCGTGCCCGGCCCGGTGGTGACGTACAGCGCGCTGACGACCAGCGTCACGATCGGCAGCCAGGCCAGCGGCGACACCGGCCGGAAGATCTGCACCAGCGGGTTGATCGCCGCCTGCACCACCTTCGACGCCCCGGCGGCGATGCCCAGCGGCACCGCGATCGCGGTCGCGATCGCGAAGCCGGCGAACACCGTCAGCAGGCTGGTGACGATCTGGTCGAAGAAGGTCGCCTTGCCGGTGTACTTGAAGTTGCGCGGCTGGAAGCTCGGGTCCGCGGCCAGCCGCTCGGCGTTGCGCTGGTCCTGGCGCTCGTAGAACGCGACCTCGCGCTCGCGCTCGGCCCGGTGCTCGATCACCAGGCCGCGCGCCTGCTCCAGCACCGCGGCCGGCCCGGGCACCGCGCCCAGGCTGGTCTGGATGCGCGAGGCCACGGCCGACCACAGCACGAGGAACAGCGCCAGCGCGATCACGGGCACGCCCAGGCTCATGAACAGGGCCCGCGCATCGAAGGCGGGCCAGCGTTTGATCAAGGTGCTCATTCAGTCGCTCCCAGGGGGTGCCGGCGCCGCTCAGGCCGCCTTGTCGTTGGCCTTCAGGCCGATCTTGAATTTCGACAGGTACTCGTTGGGCTTGCGGCCGTCGTAGACGACGCCGTCGATGAAGCCGTCCTGCGGGCCCTTGAAGCCGTCGGTCTTCGGGAAGTCGGCCTCCTTGGCCTTGCCCTCGGCCACCAGCGCCCTGGCTGCGGCCAGGTAGGTCTCGGGCCGGTAGACCTTCTTCGCGGTCTCCAGGTACCAGCTGTCGGGCTTGCTCTCGCCGATCTGGCCCCAGCGGCGCATCTGCGTCAGGTACCAGACCGCGTCGCTGTAGAACGGGTAGGTCGCGAAGTAGCGGAAGAAGACGTTGAAGTCCGGCGCCGGGCGCTTGTCACCCTTCTCGAACTCGAAGGTGCCGGTCATGCTGTTGCCGATCACGGCCTCGTCGGCGCAGAAGTAGGCCGGCCGCGACCGCAGCTTCACCGCCTCGATTCGGTTGGCCATGGTGGCGTCGAGCCACATGCAGGCGCGGATCAGCGCCTTGACCACCGCGACGTGCGTGTTCGGGTGCCTGTCGGCCCAGCCGCGCGTGACGCCGAAGACCTTCTCCGGGTTGAGCTTCCAGATCTGGTGGTCGGTGATGACGGGCACGCCGATGCCCTTGACCACCGCCTGCTGGTTCCACGGCTCGCCGACGCAGTAGCCGTGGATCGTGCCGGCCTCCATCGTGGCCGGCATCTGCGGCGGCGGCGTCACCGACAGCAGCACGTCGGCCTTGACGGTGCCGGTGGTGTCGCCCTCGGTGTAGAAGCCTGGGTGCAGGCCGCCGGCGGCCAGCCAGTAGCGCAGCTCGTAGTTGTGGGTGCTGACCGGGAAGACCATGCCCATCTTGAAGGCCTTGCCTTCGGTCTTCCACTGGTCGACCACCTTCTTCAGCGCGTCGGCCTTGATCGGGTGCACCGGCTTGCCGCCGTCCATCGGCAGATGCGGCTTCATCTGCTGCCACACGGCATTGCTGACGGTGATCGCGTTGCCGTTCAGGTCCATGCTGAAGGCGGTGATCACGTCGGCCTTGGTGCCGAAGCCGATCGTCGCGCCCAGCGGCTGGCCGGCCAGCATGTGCGCGCCGTCGAGCTGGCCGTCGATCACGCGGTCGAGCAGCACCTTCCAGTTCGCCTGCGCCTCCAGCGTGACGACCAGGCCCTCGTCCTCGAAGTAGCCCTTCTCGTAGGCGATCACGAGCGGCGCGCAGTCGGTCAGCTTGATGAAGCCGAACTTCAGCTGCTCCTTCTCCGGGGCGGCGCGCCTGCCCTGTGCGGCGGCCGGCAGGCCGAAGGCGGAGGCGCCGGCCAGGGCGGTGGCACCGGCCAGGAAGCGGCGGCGCGGCAGGGAGCGGTTGGATCGGGTCATGGAGGACTCCTTGGGTTCGAGAGGGAAATTCAGGCGGCGGCCGGCTGCGGGGCCAGTGCGCGGATGCGGAAGGCGTCGGCGTAGGCGGCCGGGTCGTGGCCGTCCCAGACGACGCCGTCGATCAGCCGGCTGCGCCGCATCGGCGACGAAGGCAATGCCACGCCGAGCGCGCCAGCGGCTTCGGCGTAGAGGCCGGTGCGCTGCACGCGGCGGGCCACGCCGAGGTAGTCGGGATGGGCGTCGAGCAGGCCCCAGCGGCGGTACTGGGTCATGAACCACATGCCGTCGCTCAGGTACGGGAAGTTGACCGCGCCGTCATCGAAGAAGCGCATCGCATGCGCATCGCGCCAATGGCCGCCGACGCCGTCGTCGTAGTCGCCGTTCAGCCGCGGCGCGATCGTGTCGGCGGGCACGCCGAGCCAGGCCGGCGAGGCAATGACCTCGGCGACACGCTCGCGGTGCACCGGCTTGGCGTCGATCCAGCGGCCGGCCTCGAGCACCGCCTGGACCACCGCGCGCGCCGCGTCCGGCTCGCGCTCGACCCAGTCGGCGCTGCCGCCGAGCACCTTCTCGGGGTGATCGGGCCAGATCGCCTGCGAGGTCGCCGCGGTGAAGCCGACGCTGCGCTCGATCGCGCACTGGTTCCAGGGTTCGCCGACGCTGAAGCCGTCGAGCAGGCCCTGCTGCATGTGCGCCACCATCTGCGGCGGCGGCACGGTGACGATGCGGGCGTCGCGCATCGGGTGCACGCCGCCGGCGGCCAGCCAGTAGTACAGCCACAGCGCGTGGGTGCCGGTCGGGAAGGTCTGCGCCAGGGTCGGGCGCCGGCGCTCGTGCTCGATCAGCCGCACCAGCCCCGCGAGGTCGCGCGCGCCGGCCGCGGCGAGCCCGTTCGACAGCGTGATGCCCTGGCCGTTGCGCGACAGCGCCATCAGCACCGCCATCTCGCGCCGCGGTCCGCCGATGCCGAGCTGCAGGCCGTAGACCAGGCCGTACAGCGCGTGCGCCAGGTCGAGCTCGCCGGCGACCAGCTTGTCGCGCAGCCGCGCCCACGACGATTCGCGCGACAGCACGATCTGGACGCCGTGGCGGCGGTCGAAGCCCAGCACCGAGGCCATCACCAGCGGCGCGCAGTCGGTCAGCGGCATCACGCCGATGCGGACCTGGGGCAGGGCGGTGC
Source organism: uncultured Rubrivivax sp. (assembly GCA_937975735.1). GTDB lineage: Bacteria > Pseudomonadota > Gammaproteobacteria > Burkholderiales > Burkholderiaceae_C > Rubrivivax. Next base: position 1,532 of record CALJUI010000233.1, on the reverse strand, counting down.
GGGCGGTTGCGGCGGGGACCATCGGTGGCGGCATCCTCGAAGACAGCAAAAAAGGGCAAAGGCGTCTCGACCGCGAACCGCACGCACCTTGCGACGGTTCGCCAGCCGGACGCCTTTGCCCGAACTTCCTTCGTCCGGCACACGCCGTTGTGTGCGCGGACAGCCCCTCGTTAGCACGCCGCGTGCCAGCCGCCGGCCCCGGCTCTCAGGGCCCGTCGCGCCGGTTTCGCACCAGCGCGGGGGGATTCGATGCGTCGAGATGGTGCGCCGCAGCATCGCGGCGCGCCGGCGCCGGGCGCGGTCAGGCCGGCGGGTCGAGCAGAGCGCATGCGTCGAGCACGCGGCGGGCGGGGTCGCCGAGGCGCCAGCCGCGGTCCATCGCCATTTTCCGCAGGTGGCGGAAGGCCTGCTCCTCGTTCAGCCCCACCTCGTCCATCAGCAGGCCCTTGGCGCGCTCGATCACTTTGCGTTCGCCGAGTTCGGTTTGCGCTGCGCCGAGCTGCGCGCGCACCGCGCGGTCCTGCTCGAAGCGCGCGATCGCCACCTGCAGCACCGGCACCACGCGCTGCGGCTGCAGCCCGGCGATCACGTAGGCGCTGACGCCGGCCTTCAGCGCCTGCTGCATTGGATCGGGGTGGTCGTCCTCGCTGAACACGACCACCGGCCGCGGATGCAGCGACGACACGGTGGCGAGCTGCTCGAGCGTGTCCCGCGTGGGCGATTCGCTGTCGACGATGACGACGTCGGGCGCGAGCCGCTGCACGCAGTCGTGCACCAGCAAGGCCGCGTCGCCGACGCCGACGACCTCGTGCCCCTGGCGCGCGAGCTCGGCGCGGATCAGTTCGACACGGTGCGCGCCGTCGTCGATCAGCAGCACCCGCAGCGGGGCGGCAGGGCGGTCGGAAGGGGGCACGGCCATGCGGCCGAGGGTGCAAGTTCCGTACCCGTGGCGCGGTCCCGGGCGTGCCCGGGCAGCGCGCTCAGGCGGCCTTCGCGGCGGCCTTGGCCTTGGCGGCGGCCTGCAGGCAATCGTCGCACTTGCCCAGGCCGCGCAGGCGCGGATCGGGCCGGCCCTCGCCGGTCTTGAAGTTCGCCTGGCACTTGATGCAGACGTACATCTTCGAGCTCGACATCATCGGCTTGACGCCGGGCTCGGCGTTCGGCCGCGCGGCCGTGTACTCGGCCTGGGTCTGGCGCAGCTTCGGTTCGGAGGCGCTCGGGGCGGTCGTCTTCTTGCGGGTGGCCATGGCGTGACAGCGGTCGGTTTCTTGAGGACGTATTGTCAGCTGATTTCCAGGCCCCCGCGCACCGGGCCCCTAGTTGTCCACCTGTCTGGTCTGACAGGCTGCTAGGGCCTCACCTGGTCGATCACGAGCTCCACCCGCCCGCTGCCCGGCTTCAGCGGCGCGCTCTCGCCTTCGAGGTCGCCCGGCTGCGGCGTCGCGTTGCCCGAGCGCGAGATGCGCGCGCCGATCACCACGCGGTCGACGTTGGCCAGCGTCATCTGCGGCGTCATCGCCATCGTCTCGTCG
>CALJUI010000232.1 GCA_937975735.1 uncultured Rubrivivax sp. | reverse complement strand
TCTGGGCCCCGCATTGGTACGCCGCGGTCTGGCGGTCGACCGGCTTCGAGCCGCCGCGCCCGCGCGAGACGCGGCTGGACGCCGCCGCCGCGCGCGTGGCCGAGGCCTGCCGGCCGGCCTACGAGGCGCTTTACCGCCACGCCTGGCGCGCCGTCGGATGAATGCACGCCGCCGGGTCGCGGACGTGCCGCGGCCGGCTCAGGCGTCGTCGGGAGCCACGCTCTCCGCGTAGTCGACCAGCGCCGACAGGATCTCCTGCCCGCGCTCGTCGGCCCCTTCGGCGAGCTGGTCGATGCGCTCGGCGAAGGCCGACAGCGTCAGCGCCCCGCCCTGGCCGTGGTGCAGGCGGTCGACGCAGTGCTGCCGCCAGCGCTCGGTGTCGGCGGCGTCCAGCGTCTGCGGGTGGTTGCGGGCGCGGTAGCGCAGCAGCAACTCGTCCAGGCGCGGGTCGTCGAAGGCCGGCCGGCGCTCGGCCAGCGCCTCCGGCGTCAGGCCGCGCAGCCGCTGCAGCAGGCCGCGGTCGGCGTGGCCGAGGAAGCCGCCGTAGAGGTCCTCGTCGACGTCGGGCGCACGCTCAGGCGCCGGCCGCGCGAAGACCTCGGGCCACAGGCCGGCGAGCGACGGCGCGACACGGGCCGCGATCTCGGCGTGCCGCTGCGCGAGGTCCAGGTCGACCCGCCAGCGCTCGGCTGCCGGCCCGAGCGCGCGCAGATTGCCGAACACGATCGGCGACTTGTTGATGTGGATCGTCTTGATCGGCAGCCGCTCGGTGCCGTCGGCCAGTTCGTCGGCCCGGGTGAAGAGCCGCTCGCGCACCGCCGCGGCGTCCATCGCGGCCAGTGCACCGGGGTCCTGCGCCAGGTCCCAGACGATGACCTCGTTGCGGTTGACCGGGTGCATCGCCAGCGGCCAGACCACCGCCAGGCAGCCGCGCTCTACGGCATAGCGCCCCGACAGGTGCACGAAGGGACGGCCGTCGCCGATCTCCGCCAGCACCGCGTCCTTGCGGCGCAGCTTCAGGCAGAAGTCCCACAGCTTGGGCTGTGCCGACTTGACCCGCCGGGCCAGCGCGATCGTCGCGCGCACGTCGGACAGCGCGTCATGCGCCGCCTCGTGCACCAGCCGGTTGGCCGCGCTCAGGTGCTCGAGGCGGAACGAGGCGCGGCCGTCGACCTCCGGCCACGCGATGCCCTCGGGCCGCAAGGCCCAGGCGGCACGCACGACGTCGAGCAGGTCCCAGCGGCTGCAGCCGTTCTGCCATTCGCGCGCGTAGGGGTCGATCAGGCAGCGCCAGAAAAGGTGGCGCGTGACCTCGTCGTCGAAGCGGATGCTGTTGTAGCCGACGCCGATCGTGTCCGGCCGCGCGAGTTCGGCCTCGATCGCCGCGGCGAAGCGGTATTCGGGCACGCCTTCGGCCAGGCAGGTCTGCGGCAGGATGCCGGTGAGCAGACAGCTCTGGGGGTCGGGCAGGAAGTCCGGCGCGGGCTGGCAATACTGCACCAGCGGTGGCTCGATCTCGTTGAGCTCGAGGTCGGTGCGCACGCCGGCGAACTGAGCCGGCCGGTCGCGCCGGGGCACCACGCCGAAGGTCTCGTAGTCGTGCCAGTAGAAGCTCGGTTCGGCCATCGGCGCGACGATAACCGAGCCGGCGCCGGTCGACCTACCAACGATTGCGCAGCTCGCGCAGCTTGACGAAGACGGTCTTCGGGTCGGGGTCGTCGGGCAGGTCCGGGTAGGCCTCGCGCAGCGCAGCGATCACGGTCGGGCTGCGCAGGCGCAGGAAGGTGTTGACCTGCTTCTCCTGGCCGAGCGTCGTGACCAGCGCGCGCGCCGGGTCCTGCGCCGCGACGGTGGGCAGCAGCGCCTGGGCGGCCGCGTTGTCGGGTTCGCGCGCCAGCGTGAACCGCAGGTTGTTCTCGATGTAGTCGTGGCCGGGGTAGACCTGCGTGTCGTCGGGCAGCCGCGCGAGCTGCTCGACGAAGGTCGTGTACAGGTCCTCGACGTTGCCGCCGTTGTGGCAGTTGCCGGCACCGGCGTTGAACAGCGTGTCGCCGGAGAACAGCGCCGGCCGGTCACCGTGGGCGCGCAGGCAGACGTGGCACATCGTGTGGCCGGGGGTGTCCAGGCACTCGAGTTCGACGGTCCGGCCGACCTTGACGACGTCGCCGGCCTTGACGCCGCGGTCGACGCCTTCGATCCTGGCGCCGGCGCGGTGGTGGGCGATCAGCTTCGCGCCGGTGGCCGCGATCACCGCCGCGTTGCCACCGGTGTGGTCATGGTGCTCGTGGGTGTTGAGCACCTGGGTGATCTGCCAGCCCTTGTCCTTCGCCGCAGCCAGGCACTTCGCGTGGTCGAGCGGATCGATCGCCAGCGCCTCGCCGGTCTCCGGGCAGGCGATCAGGTAGTTGTAGTTGCGGTAGGCGTTGCCGGTCCAGATGCGCTCGACGATCATCGCGGGCTCCTCGTCAGGGTCACGGGAACATTGTAGGAATGCGACGGGCCCGGCGCGCCCGGCCGAAGCCGCCCTTCATCTTGCGGCGGCGCGGCCGATATCGCGACCATGCCGCCGTTCGCGACACCGGTCGCCGCCTTGCCATGACGCCCCCGACGCCTGCCGCCGACGCCGCGGCGCCAGCGTGCCATGGCCGGGCGCCGTACGCCCAGGCCCGGAGCCTGGGCGGCGCATTGCGTCGCAACCTGATCGGCGGTGCACTGACGCTGCTGCTCGCGGTGGCGGCCGTGACCTGGTTCCTCGTCGACCGAGGCCAGCAGTCCCTCATCGAGTACAAGGCGCTGACGCTGGCCGAGGTCGTCGCCCGCCACGCCACGGCGGCCCGCTCGGTCTATGCCGAGCACGTCGCCAACAAGCTCGCGGGCGACGGCCGCGGCATGGCCAGCGAGACCTACAGCGGCGAGCCGGGCAACGTGCCTCTGCCGGCGCAGTTCCTGAAACTGACCGGCGAGCGCGCCAGCGCCGACAGCGCCGGCCTGTACCGGTTCGGCCTCGTCAGCAAGTGGAACCTGGGCCAGGGCCAGCACCTGCGCGACGACTTCCAGCGCTGGGCCTGGCGCGAGCTGGAGGCCCAGGAGCCTGCGAGCCCGGCCGGCCCCGTCGACTGGAAGCCGGCCTGGCGCGTGGAACCGGTCGACGGCCAGTCGACGCTGCGCTACCTGCGCGCCGATCCCGGCAACGCCGCGAGTTGCGTGGAGTGCCACAACCGCAGCGAGTCGAGCGCGGCGGTGCGCGCCCACCGCCAACAGGCCGGCCTCGAGGTCGGCAAGCAGTGGAAGCGCTATCAGCTGCTCGGCGCGGTCGAGGTGCAGGTGCCGCTGGCGCCGGTGGAGGCGCTCGCCGAGGATCAGCGCCGCGCCGTGCTGCTCGCAGTGCTGGGGCTGACGCTGGCCGGCCTGGTCACGATGGGCCTGTTCGTCGTCGCCGACAACCGAAGGTCGCGCCGTCTCACCAGCGACCTGGCCTACCTCGCCAGCCACGACGACCTGACCGGGCTGATGAACCGGCCCGAGTTCGAGCAGCGGCTCGGCGCGCTGCTGGCCTCGGCGCAGTCCGACGGGTCGACGCACGGGCTGATGTTCCTCGACCTGGACCAGTTCAAGGTCGTCAACGACACCTGCGGCCACCAGGCCGGCGACGAGCTCCTGCGCCAGCTCGGCCAGGTGCTGCGCCAGTCGCTGCGCGCCAGCGACACGCTCGCGCGCCTGGGCGGCGACGAGTTCGGCGTGCTCGTCTACAACTGCGACGAGGGCCGCACCGCCGAGATCGCCGACAAGCTGCTGCAGGCCGTGGCTGCGTTCCGGTTCGTCTGGCGCCAGCGCGTGTTCGAGGTCGGCGTCAGCATCGGCATCGTCACCGTCGGCGCCGAAAGCGAGAGCGTCGCCGCGCTGATGTCGGCCGCCGACATGGCCTGCTACGCGGCCAAGGACGCCGGCCGCAACCGGGTCCAGGCCTTCAGCGCCGGCGACGGCGAACTCGACCGCCGGCGCGACGACATGGGCTGGGTCGAGCGCATCAACACGGCGCTGGCCGAGGGCCGCATGTCGCTTGCGGTGCAGAGCGCCGAAGCCCTGCGACCCGGGCTGGCCGTGCAGCGCTACCAGGAGGTGCTGCTGCGCATGGCCGACCCGGAGGGCCGGCTGGTGCCGATCGGGCCGGTCATCGCCGCAGCCGTTCGCTACAACATGATGTCGGGCAAGCTCGACCGCTGGGTGCTCGAGACCACCTGCGCGCACATCCGCGCCGGCCGGCTGAGCGCGACACGGTCGAACATCGTCGCGATCAACGTCTCGGGCACCTCGCTCGGCGACACGGGGTTCCGCGAGTTCGCCTGCCGCACGCTGCGCGAGGCCGGCATCGCACCGGGCACCTTCTGCATCGAGATCACCGAGACGGCGGCGATCGCCCACGTCGGCCAGGCGCTGCAGTTCATGCGCCAGCTGCGCGAGCTGGGCTGCCTGTTCGCGCTCGACGACTTCGGCTCGGGGCTGAGCTCGTTCGGCTACCTGAAGACGCTGCCGGTCGACTTCCTCAAGGTCGACGGCAGCTTCGTGCGCGACATCCTCACCGACGACGTCGACCGTGCGATGGTCGACGCGATCAACTCGGTCGGCCGCGCGATCGGCATCCCGACGATCGCCGAGTGGGTCGAGTCCGACGGCATCCGCCAGGCGGTGCAGCGTCTCGGCCTGGACTACGCGCAGGGCTATGCGATCGACAAGCCGACGCTGATCGCCGAGCGGGTGCTCGCGCCGGCCTGAGACCGGCGCGGCCCTACGGCGGCGGCGGTTCCGCGCCCTTGCGCTCGACGATCAGTCCGTAGGCCTGCGGCTCGCGGTGGCGCGCGAAGTTGAACGTGGTGTTCTTGTACGAGCGCGTCAGGTCGAGGTCGCAGCGCGCGATCGCCAGTTCGTCGCCGACGGTGCTGCACGCGGCCACGATCTCGCCCGACGGCGCGACGATGATCGAGTTGCCGATCTGCATCACGCCCTCCTCGACGCCGGCCTTCGCGACACCGACCACCCAGGTGCCGTTCTGGTACGCGCCCGACTGCATCACCAGCTCGTTGTGGAAGTGCGAGAGCGCATCGTGCTCCGGCGCCGGCGGGTTGTGCATCGGCGTGTTGTAGCCGATCAGCACCATCTCGACGCCCTGCAGCCCCATCACGCGATAGGTCTCGGGCCAGCGACGGTCGTTGCAGATCGCCATGCCCATGATGCCCCCGAACGCGCGGAAGACGTTGAAGCCCAGGTCGCCGGTCTCGAAGTACCTCTTCTCCAGGTGCTGGAACGCCCGCCAGGGCTCGTGCTCGGCGTGGCCCGGCAGGTGGATCTTGCGGTACTTGCCGACGACCTTGCCGGTGCCGTCGACCGTGATCGAGGTGTTGAAGCGGCGCGTCCGGCCGGCTTCGCCGACCAGCTCCGCGTAGCCGAGGTAGAAGCCCACGCCGAGGCGGCGCGCCGCGTCGAACAGCGGCCGAGTCTCGGGCCCGGGCATCTCGCGCTCGTAGAAGACGTCGAGCTCGGCCGGGTCCTCGATGTACCAGCGCGGGAAGAAGGTCGTGAGCGCCAGCTCGGGGAAGACGACCAGGTCGCAGCCGTGGCGCGCGCCTTCGCTCAGCAGCGCGATCATGCGCTCGACGACCTGGGCACGGGGTTCGCTGCGGGCGATCGGGCCGAGCTGGGCGGCGCCGACGGTGACGATGCGGGGCATGGATCAATCCTTCTCGTTGGCCAGCTCGAGCAGCGTGTGCAGCAGCACGTCGGTGCCGGCGGCCAGGTCGGCGGGCTCGGTGCGCTCCGCCGGGTTGTGGCTGATGCCCTTGATGCTGGGCACGAAGATCATCGCGGTCGGGCACACGCGCGCGAGCATCTGGGCGTCGTGGCCGGCGCCCGAGGTCATGCGGCGTTGCGAGTGCCCGAGACGGCGCGTCACGGCCTCGATGCGGCGCACCACGCCGGCGTCGAAGATCACCGGCTCGAAGCGCGCCAGCCGGCGTGTCTCGATCGACACGCCCTCCTCATCGGCGCGCCGCTCGAGCATCGCGGCGAAGCGCGCCTCGGCCTGCTGCAGCAGCACCTCGTCGGTGTTGCGCAGGTCGACGGTCAGTCGCGCGCGCGCCGCGATGACGTTGATCAGGTTCGGATGCAGGTCGATCTTGCCCACCGTCGCGACCTGCGAGCCGCCCATCTCGCGGGTGAGGCCGCGGACGAAGGTGGCGATCGCCGCGGCGGCGTAGCCGGCATCGTGGCGCAGGCGCATCGGCGTCGTGCCGGCATGGTTGGACTGGCCGGTGATGATCACCTCCTGCCAGGAAATCCCCTGCAGGTCCTCGACCGCGCCGATCGTCGTGCCCTCCGCGTCGAGCACCGGGCCCTGCTCGATGTGCAGCTCGACGAAGGCGCCGGGCCTGAGCACGCCGATCGGTGCGTCGCCGGCATAGCCGATGCGCTCGAGCTCGTCGCCCAGTCGCGGCCCGTCGATGGCGCGCACGTCGAGCGCCTCGGCCAGCGGCATGCCGCCGACGTAGACCAGCGAGCCGAGCATGTCGGGCGCGAAGCGTGCGCCCTCCTCGTCGGTGAAGAAGGCGACGACGATCGGCCGCTCGGTCTGGACGCCGGCGTCGTTGAGCGTCTGCACGACCTCGAGGCCGCCGATGACGCCGAGGTTGCCGTCGTAGCGGCCGCCGGTGCGCACGGTGTCGATGTGCGAGCCCGTCATCACCGGCGCCAGATCGCGGCGGCCGGCGCGAACGCCGAAGACGTTGCCGATCGCGTCGACCCGCACGTCCAGGGCGAGCTCGCGCATCCACGACACGACGAGGTCGCGGCCGCGCCGGTCGTCGTCGGTCAGCGCCAGCCGGCTGCAGCCGCCGCCGTCGATGCGGCCGATCTGCGCCAGCCGGTCGAGCCGGCCGAGCAGCCGGGCGGGGTCGATGCGCAAGGCGTCGGTTTCGACGGCGGCGTTCACGCCCGCACCTCCTCGGCCGTGCGGCCGGTGATCTGGCGGTAGATCTCGGGGTCGGTGTCGCCCTCGCTGCCGAGCAGCAGCACGCGCGAGTTGGCGTCGAGTTCGATCAGCGCCGACAGCGCCGGGCGGTCCTGCGCCGCGAGCAGCGCGCCCAGGCCGGCGGCGCCGGTCTCGCCCGAGACGATGGCCGGGTCGCCGCCCTCGGGGTTGGCGAACAGCCGCACGCCGTCGAGCGCGTAGCGGTCGTCGATCGCGACGTAGGCCGAGGCCGCCGTCGAGACGATCTCCCAGGCCGCGGGCGACACCTCGCCGCAGGCCAGGCCGGCCATCACGGTGTCGAGCGCGCCGGTCACCGCGACCGGCTTGCCGGCGATCGCGCTCTGCAGGTAGCAGTCGGCCTCGGTGGGCTCGATGACGATCAGCCTGGGCCGCCGCTCGCCCCAGGCGAGCCAGAAGGCGGCGGCGACCGACGCGGCCAGCGCGCCGACGCCGGCCTGCACCAGCACATGGGTCGGCGGGGTCGCACCGTACTGCTCGACGATCTCGCGCGACATCACGCCGTAGCCGTGCATCACGTCGATGGGGATCTCGCGATAACCCTCGTAGGTCGTGTCGCTGACGACGGTCCAGCCCTTGGCCTTGGCCTCGGCGTCGGCGTGGCGGACCGAGTCGTCGTAGTTGCCGGGCACGCGGATGACCTCGGCGCCGTACTTCGCGATCGCCGCGCGCCGGCCCTCGCTGACGGTGGCGTGGATGTAGATCACGCAGCGGCAGCCGAAGAGCTGCGCGCCCCAGGCGACCGAGCGGCCGTGGTTGCCGTCGGTCGCACAGGTCACGGTGATGTCCTTGACGACGTCGCGCCAACGCCCGGCCAGCACGTCGGCGGCACGCACCGGCTGGCCGCCGGCGTGCCGAGCGATCGTCTGCGCCAGCAGCCGGTAGACGGCATAGGCGCCGCCCAGGGCCTTGAAGCTCTTCAGCCCGAAGCGCTCGCCTTCGTCCTTGTAGTGCACGCTGGCCAGCCCCAGCGCCCTGGCCAGGGCCGGCAGCGCGCGCAGCGGCGTCGGCGCGTAGCCGGGCCACTGACTGATCTCGCGCTGGGCAGCGCCGAAGCCGGCATCGTTCAGGATCTTCGAGCGCACCGGTCCGTAGGGCTCGGACGCAGGTGCGGCCGTCGGGTTGCGCATCGCGCGCACCCCTTCGACGTTCAACGGTTCTTGGGCCATGCCGGCTCGACTCCCTTACTTCGAGGCCTTGTCGATCTCGGCGAGCATCGCGCCCAGCATCGCCGCGCCCTCGGCGCCGAGCTGCTCCTCGATCACCTTGCGCACCGCGGGCTGCGCCACGGCGGCGAACTTCTTCAGCTCGGCCGGCGGGATCGCGTTGATGGCCATCTTCTTGCCGAGCTTGGGCAGGCCCTTCTCGGTCGATGCCTCGATGATCCGGGAGATGCCGCGTCCGGCCTCGACCGCCACGTCCGCCGCGTTGTCGACGACGCGCTTCTCGTCCGCGGTCAGTCCGTCGTAGAACTTCTGGTTGATGAACCAGAAGTACGGCGTGATGACGTGGTTCGTGATCGACAGGTACTTCTGCACCTCGTCGAACTTGGCGAACGCGATGATCGGGATCGGGTTCATCTGGCCGTCGGCGACGCCGGTCTGCAGCGAGGTGTAGACCTCGGCCCAGGGCAGCGGCGTGGGCTGGCCGCCGAGCGACTTGACGGTCGTTTCGTGCGTGGGCAGCGTCATCGTGCGGATGCGCAGGCCGGCCATGTCGGCGGCGGTCTTGATCGGGCGCTTGGAGTTGCTGATCGCGAAGAAGCCGCCGCTGTCGATCAGGCCGATGGTCTTCAGCCCGGTCTTGGCCTGGATGTCGGCGGCCATCTTCCTGCCGAACTCGCTCTCGAGCGACATGACCTTGTTGGCCACCGCGATGTTCGGGAACGCGAACGGCAGGTCGAACACGCCGACGAGCTTGTAGTGCTGGGCGACGCCGCCGGCCGACGAGATCGTCGATTCGACGATGCCGTCGCGCACCTGCTGGATGACTTCGTTGTCCTTGCCGAGCTGGCCGTTGGCGAACAGTTGCACCTTGATGCTGCCGTTGGTACCGGTTTCGACCAGGTTCTTGAACACGGCGGCCATCGCGCCGGAGTGGCTCTCGAAGGGGCTGTCGGGGTTCAGGTGGGCCAGGCGCATGGTCTTCTGCGCCAGCGCGGGCGAGGCCGCGACCAGCAGCGCGGCGGCGGCGACGGCGATCTTCTTCAGGACGGTCATGGGAATCACTCCTTGTCGGACGGGATGGGTGGGAAGGACGGCGGGGGAGCGGCTCGCAGGCGGGCCGGGCAGGAAACTCATTGGGTCAGGCCGAGCAGGCGCGGCACGAACAGCGTCAGCTCCGGGATGTAGGCGACCGCGAACAGGATCGCGACCTCGGCAAGCAGGAAGGGCCACAGCGCCTTGGCGATGCGTTCGATGCGCTCGCCGGTGACCGAGGCGAGCACGAACAGGCAGGCGCCCACCGGTGGCGTCATCAGCGAGATGTTCAGCGCCAGCACGATCATGATGCCGGCGTGCACCGGGTCCATGCCGATGCTGGCGGCCAGCGGCGCGAGCACCGGCGCCAGGATGATCAGCATCGCGTTGATGTCCATGAACATGCCGATGAACAGCAGCAGCGCGAGGATCAGCGCGATGATCACGGCCGGGTTCTCCGACACGGCCAGGAAGCCGGCGGCGATCGCCTGCGGCAGCTGGTTGAAGGTCATCCACCAGCCGAGGATCGAGGCCGACGCGATGATCAGGAACACGATGCCGGTGATGCGCGCGGTTCGGATCAGCATCTCGTTCAGGTCGGCCCAGCCGACCTTGCGATAGACGAAGGCGCCCATCACGAGCGCGTAGAACACCGCGATCGACGCCGCCTCGGTCGGCGTGACCGCGCCGGCGAGAATGCCGCCGAGGATCATCACCGGCATCAGCAGCGCGGCGAAACCGTCCTTGAACGCGACGACGATGCGCCACAGGCTCAGGCGGCCCTCGGCCGGCGGCAGCTTGAAGCGGTTCGCGCCGAGGCGGATCACCGCCATGCACACGGCGCAGATCAGCAGCCCGGGCAGGATGCCGGCGGCGAACAGGCCGGCGATCGACACGCCCATCAGCGAGCCGTAGATGATCATCAGGTTCGACGGCGGGATCGTCGGGCCGATGATCGAGCCGGCGGCCGTCACCGCGCAGGAGAAAGGCCTCGTGTAGCCCTTCTTCACCATCGCCGGCACCAGCGTGTTGCCGAACGCGGCGGCGTCGGCGGTGGCGGCGCCCGACAGGCCCGCGAACATCACCGAGGCGACCATGTTCGAGTGCGCCATGCCGCCGCGCAGATAGCCCACCAGCGCGTCGGCCAGGCCGATCAGGCGGTCGGTGATGCCCGAGCGATTCATGATCTCGCCGGCGAAGATGAAGAACGGCATCGCCAGGAAGGTGAACAGATCCAGGCCGGCGAAGAAGCGCTCGGCGGCCATCGGGAAGAAGCGACCGCTGGGGTCGATCGTCCACATGCCGACCAGCCCGGCGATGCCCAGCACGTAGCCGATCGGCATGCCGACCAGCATCAGCAGGAAGAAGGTGACGGCGACCAGCGTCATGGGAACACCACCCCGAGCGGTTGCTGGCGCAGGCGCGCCTGGTCACGGATGGCGACGAGCGTGAGCTGGATCGCGGCGAGCGCGGCGCCGACCGGCACCGCGGCGAACGGCAGCGCCTTGCTCATGCCGTAGATCATCGTGAAGGTCTTCGCGCCGCGCTCGATCAGCCCGAGGCCGTAGACCGCGAGGAAGAGGAAGAAGACGATGCCGAGCAGGTCCAGCACCAGCAGCAGGTGGCGACGCACGCTCGCCGGCAGGTTCTCGAACAGCACCTGCACGCCGATGTGCTCGCGGCGCGGGATGCAGCTCGACACCGCCAGCAGCGCGGTCCAGATCATCAGGTAGCGCGCCGCCTCCTCCATGAAGGTGATCGGCAGCGGCACGATGTAGCGGGCAAAGACGCCGAGCCAGACGTCGAGGATCAGCAGCGCCAGCAGCACCGCGGTCCCCCGGTCGGTCCACGCCGCGAGCCGGGCGCTCAGCCGGTCGGCCTGCGCCGCCAGCCCGGTCAGTTCAGTCGGATCGCTCATGTCCTGCCTCGATGGCGACAGCCTGTCGCGGTGCACGCCGCACCATCCGGGTTCACCAGCACACCATTCTGGGTCAACGGTTTCACAATAGGCATCGGGTGAAACTCTGATTTCAGCTACGGTCGAAGCTGATCGCAAGTCCCATACCTGCCGACCCAGCCCATGACGACGAACTCGATGCCCACCTCCCGTGGGTCGCGCAAGCCGCGCGCCGCCGCCAAGCCGACGCTGGAGGACCGCATCCGCGCCTGCTACGACGTGCTGCCCGGCAGCGAGATCACGGTGGCCGACGTGCTGCTCAACCACCCCGGTCGTCTCGCGACCCACTCGGCGACCGAGCTGGCGGCCGATGCCGGCACGTCCAAGGCCGCCGTCACGCGGCTGATCCAGCGGCTGGGCTTCGTCAGCTACGCCGCCGCGCGGACCGAGGCCCGGGACGCGCAGCAGTGGGGCTCGCCGGTCTACCTCGAGGCGGCCGCGCCGGTCGGTGGCGGCCCGCACGCCGCCTTCGCCAGCCACATCGCGGCCGACCAGCAGATCCTGGCCCGCACGCTCGGCGCACTGTCCGATCGCGATCTCGAGGGCACGGTGGAGGCCCTGGCGAAGGCGCGCCGGGTCATCGTGACCGGCTTTCGCAACAGCGCCTGGCTCGCGATGTACGCCCGCGCCCAGATCGGGCTGCTGCGGCCCGGCGTCGAGATCGCGCCGCTACCGACCGAGACGCTGGCCGAGAGCCTGGTCGGGCTCGGCCGCGAGGACGTGGTGCTGGCGATGGGCTTCCGGCGCCGCGTGCCGGCCTTCGCCGCCGCGCTGCGCGCCGCGCACGCGGCGTCGGCGCGCATCGTCCTCGTGACCGACCCGTCCGGCGCCGCCGACCTGCGCTTCGCCGACTGGACGCTGACCTGCCACTGCCGCGGCGCCTCGATGTTCGACAGCTACGCCGCTGCCGTCAGCGTGCTCAACTTCATCGCCGCACAGCTGGCGCAGACGCTGGGCGACGCCGGGCGCCAGCGCCTGCAGGGGGTCGAGCAGTGGCACGGTCGCCTGGGCGACCTCGCCTAGCGAGGGGCTACTTCTTCTTCGCCTTCGACGACGGCGCCTTCATCGCGTCGGCCATGCCGATCAGCACGCCGCTGACCATCGCGGTGTAGCTCTCGGCCAAGGCCTGCGCCGCGCGCAGCCCGGCCTGGCGGCTGTCGCGCATCGCGGTCTGCATCTGGCCGAACTGCTGCTGGAACTGCTCGGCGGTGCTCGAGGCCTTCGCGCCGGACAGCGTGCCGCCGGCGTTCAGCCGGTCGAGCACCTGCGCCCAGGCCTTGGCCATCTGCTCGCCGGCGCCGCCGGCGCTCTTCGACACGGTGTCGATCAGCGTGTCCTCGAACTTCTCGAGGTCGGCGATCGCCTTCTTCAGGTGCTTGTCGCGCAGGTCGGCGCCCTGGGCGACCAGCTGCTCGAGCGCGACCCGGTTGGCGTCGACGGCCTTCAGCAGCGCGTCGTCCATGCCGGCGACGGCCGAATCGAGCAGCTTGTCGACGTCCATCGCCGGCGCGACGTTCTTCGCCAGACCGGCGTTGGCCGCCTGGCCGACCGTGCCCAGCACCGCGCGGATGTTCTTCAGCGTCAGTTCGCGGCCCTGCAGCGCCTGCAGCGTGGCCTGGCCCACGGCCTGGCGCAGCTGGGCGCTGCCCTGGGCGGAGGCGGTCTCGAACTGGCTGATCAGGGCGTCGACATCGAAGGCGTTCTTGGTGGCCATGGCGGTCCTCGTGGGAGTTGGGATTCGGCCCCGATGCTCGCACCGTCGGGCCGTGCGGGCAAGCCGGGGCGCCGCAGCCCGCCGATAATCGGGCGCAAGGACCACCGAGGAGAATACTGGATGACGCGTGTCTACAACTTCAGCGCCGGCCCGGCCGCGCTGCCCGAACCCGTGCTGCGCCAGGCGGCCGAGGAGATGCTCGACTGGCACGGCTCGGGCATGTCGGTGATGGAGATGAGCCACCGCGGCAAGGAGTTCATCGCGATCGCCGCCGAGGCCGAGGCGCTGCTGCGCGAGCTGCTCGCCGTGCCGGCGAACTACAAGGTGCTGTTCATGCAGGGCGGCGCGATCGGCGAGAACGCCATCGTGCCGATGAACCTGCTGCGCGGCAAGACCAGCATCGACTTCGTCGACACCGGCGAGTGGTCCAAGAAATCGATCAAGGAGGCGAAGAAGTACGCCACGGTCAACGTCGCGGCGAGCAGCGCCGACACCGGCTACACGACGATCCCGCCGCGCCCGACCTGGAAGCTCGACCCGAACGCCGCCTACGTGCACATCTGCGCGAACGAGACGATCGGCGGTGTCGAGTACCACGCCACCCCCGAAGTCGGCGACGTGCCGCTGGTGGCCGACATGTCGAGCAACATCCTGTCGCGTCCGGTCGACGTGTCGAAGTACGGCCTGATCTACGGCGGCGCGCAGAAGAACATCGGGCCCGCCGGCCTGACGATCGTGATCGTGCGCGAGGACCTGCTCGGCCAGGCGCTTCCGGCCACGCCGTCGGCCTTCGACTACAAGACCGTCGCCGACAACGAGTCGATGTACAACACGCCGCCGACCTACGCGATCTACATCGCCGGCCTGGTCTTCCGCTGGATCAAGGCGCAGGGCGGACTGGCGGCGATGGCCGAGCGCAACCGCGCGAAGGCAGCGCTGCTGTACGACTTCCTCGACGGCAGCGCGTTCTACCGCAGCCCGGTCGCGAAGGACTGCCGTTCGCTGATGAACGTGCCCTTCAAGCTGAAGGACGAGGCGCTGGACGCCGCCTTCCTGAAGGGTGCCGAGGCGCGCGGCATGGTGCAGCTCAAGGGCCACCGGTCGGTCGGCGGCATGCGCGCTTCGATCTACAACGCGATGCCGATCGAAGGCGTGCGGACGCTGGTCGATTACATGAAGCAGTTGGACGCCGAACATGGCTGAGGCGGCCACCCACCGCCTGGGCGTGCTGGTGCTCAACCAGATCGCCGCCGCCGGCCTGTCGCGGCTGCCGGCCGAGCGCTACCGCGTCGGCAAGGACGTCGCCGCGCCGGACGCGATCCTCGTCCGCTCGGCCGACCTGCATGCGATGGACATCCCGGCCAGCGTGCTCGCGATCGGCCGCGCCGGCGCCGGCACCAACAACATCCCGGTCGACCTGATGAGCCGGCGCGGCGCGCCGGTGTTCAACGCGCCGGGCGCGAACGCCAACGCGGTCAAGGAACTGGTCGTCGCCGGCATGCTGCTGGCCGCGCGCAACCTGCCGGCGGCGCTGCGTTTCACCGCGTCGCTCGATGCCGGCGAGCCCGACCTCGACCGCGTCGTCGAGGATGGCAAGAAGGCCTTCGCCGGCTTCGAGCTGGCCGGCCAGACGCTGGGCGTGATCGGCCTGGGCAAGATCGGATGCATGGTCGCCGACGTCGCGATCAAGCTCGGCATGCAGGTGCTGGGCCACGACCCGGAGATCACCGTCGACGCGGCCTGGAGCCTGCCCTCGCAGGTGCGCCGCGCGACCAGCGTCAACGAGGTGCTGCGCAGCGCGCGCTTCGTCTCGCTGCACGTGCCGCTGGTCGATGCGACGCGGCACCTGATCAACCCGGCCAACATCGGCCTGCTGCCGCCCGGCGCGGTGCTGCTGAACTTCAGCCGCGAAGGCGTGGTCGACCACGACGCGGTGCTCGAGTCGCTGGCCGCCGGCCACCTGGGGCAGTACGTCTGCGACTTCCCGGGCTCGTCGATCCACGGCCACCCGAAGATCGTCGCGCTGCCCCACCTGGGCGCGTCGACGCGCGAGGCCGAGGAGAACTGCGCGGTGATGGTCGTCGACCAGCTGCGCGACTACCTCGAGCACGGCCAGGTGGTCAACGCGGTGAACTTCCCCGCGGTGACGATGGCGCGCGAGTCGGCCTTCCGCGTCGCGATCGCCAACGCCAACGTGCCAAACATGCTGGGCCAGATCTCGACCGCGATGGCCGACGCCGGGTTGAACATCCACAACATGGTCAACAAGTCGCGCGGCGACATGGCCTACACGCTGGTCGACGTCGACAGCCCGGTCGCCCCCGAGGTGCTCGAACGCCTGCGCGGCATCACCGGCGTGCTGGGCGTGCGCTACCTGCCGCTGCCGGCATGAGCGAGGCCGGCGCGCCGACGCTGGCGATCGGACCCGACGGCGTCGCCCGGATCACGCTGCGCCGGCCCCGGCACCTGAACCGCTTGCACGGCGAAGACCTTGCCACGCTGACGGCGCACTTCGATCGGCTGCGCGACGACGAGCATGCGCGCGTTCTCGTGCTCACCGGCGAAGGCCGCGCCTTCAGCACCGGCTTCCACCTCGGCGAGCTCGGGCCCGCGGCGGCGAGCGCACCGCTTGCCTTCGAGCGCATGGTCGACGCGCTCGAGGCGCTGCCGCTGCCGACCGTCGCGCGCCTGCATGGCGACGTGCACGGCGGCGCGGTCGACCTCGCGCTGGCCTGCGACTTCCGGATCGGCGTCACCGGCATGGCGCTGCGCATGCCGGCGGCGCGCATCGGCCTGCACTACTACGCCAGCGGGCTGCGGCGCGGGGTGGCGCGGCTCGGGCTGCAGGCTGCCAAGCGGCTGTTCCTGCTCGCCGAGGTGCTGGACGCGCCGACGCTGCTGGCGATGGGCTACCTCGACCAGCTCGTCGCGCCGGACGACCTCGACGCGGCGGTGGACCGGCTGTCCGACACGCTGGCGGCGAACGCGCCGCTTGCCGTGCGTGGCATGAAACGCGCGCTCGGCGACCTGGCCGCGGGCCGCGACGACCCGGCCGCCATCACCGCCGCGCAGGCGCGCTGTGCCGACAGCGAGGATCTGCGCGAGGGTTTGGCGGCTCTGGCCGAGCGCCGGCCCCCTCGGTTCGAAGGGCGCTGACGCGGGGCGCATCGCTCAGAAGCTGTGGGAGATCCCCATGCCGTAGGCGGTCCGGTTGGCCGCGCCGTCCGGATCCTGCCGGCCCAGGCTGACGTAGGCGGTCGTGCGCTTGGACAGGCTGTAGTCGGCGCCGAGCCCGATGAACCGGCTCTTCGCGCCGTCGACGTCACGATGGCCGAAACCGGCCTTCAGGTGGCCGCTGCCCACCGCGTAGACGGCGCCGATCGTCACGACTTCGGCCGTCGAGTCGATCACCGCGTCGAAGACGCTGCGGTCGTAAGCGGCCATCAGCGTCAGCGCGTCCGCGCGGTAGCGGACGCCGGCGAACTGGATCGTGTCGCCGCTGCTGTTGCGTGAGCCGGCCAGCATCAGCGCGACCGGGCCCGAGGCGTACTGGACCGCCAGGCCGGCGTTGTCGCCCGTGCCGCCACCGGCGCCCGCGCTGTTCTCGAAGGCCCCGCTGAAGTGGACGGTGAAGCCGCCGAGCGAAGGCGAGTCGTAGAAGAGCCCGTTGGACAGCCGGCCGTATTCCGGGCTGCCGTTGTTCGCGGTGCGATCGGTCGCGTAGTTCCAATGCCAGTTGTTCCAGGCCGGCGACGCGACGCGGTCAAAGTTGGACCACGGATCGAAGGCCCAGTCGTTGGCGTAGATGACGTCGAGCGCACGGCCGAGCCGTACATGGCCGAAGGCCCCTTTCAGGCCGACAGTGGACTCGCCGTGCCAGAAGGGCTTGCTGCCCGCGCCTTCGGTCCCGCCGGTATCCGCATCGAACCGTTGCTGGAGCTTGAAGGTGGCGTTCAGCCCTGAGCCCAGATCCTCGGTGCCCGCGAGCGTGATCGAACTGCGCTGGATCGTGCCGACGTTCCTGCTTTTGTCGAAGCCTCGGTAGAGGCCGATGTCGAGATACCCGGACAGTGTGTAGGACGACTGGGCCGTCGCGGCGGTGGCGAGGCAAAGGACAGGCAGGGCAGCCGCGATGGCGGTGGCTTGGCGTAGACGCATGGGCAGGGGGTTCTCGGTCAATGCAAGGGGCCCGGACGATGGCGACGCCGACCGTCATGGTCGATCGGGGTCCGGGCGAGGATGGAAACGCAGGGATTCAGGCCTGCGGCGGGGCAGCGGGCCAAGCGCCGGGCGCTGGCTTTGCAGCTCCGCAAGCGATGCCGGTGCCCGGTGTGGGCCCGGGGACATGCGGCAACGAAATTGCTGCAGGCCGCTGAGTCTACTACACTACATTTGTTCCAATGTAGTTCCCCGCACGGTTCTTGCCCGTTCTGTCAACGGTCGAGCACTGTGATTGCGCGGGGAGTTCGGCGCCGGCCCGCGAGTTGGCGTTCGAGTCGTTTCGCCGACTCCGTCGCGACGGCCTGCATGGACGCCGCATCCCACCCTGCCCCGGCCCGCCGTTTGCCAAACCGGCGGCTACTCATCGCTTTCATGGAAGGAACAGCACTTGAAAGAGCGCCTTGTCATCCGGCATCTCTACAAGGTCTTCGGCAACCGGCCGCAGGACGCCATGCGGCTGGTTCGCGAGGGCCTGGACAAGGACGCCATCTTCGAACGCACCGGCCAGACCCTGGGCGTCAACGACGCCAGCTTCAGCGTGCGCGAAGGCGAGATCTTCGTCGTCATGGGCCTGTCGGGTTCGGGCAAGTCGACCCTGGTCCGGCTGCTCAATCGCCTGATCGAGCCGACCGCCGGCGAGGTGCTGTTCGACGGCCAGGACATCGCGACGATGTCGCCCAAGGCCCTGCGCGAACTGCGCCGCAAGCACATCAGCATGGTGTTCCAGTCCTTCGCGCTGATGCCGCACCTGAGCGTGCTGCACAACGCCGGCTTCGGCCTCGACCTGGCCGGCGAGCCGCGCGCGGCGCGCGACGCCGCGGCGATGGCGGCGTTGGAGCAGGTGGGGCTGGCGCAGTGGGCCCAGAGCTACCCGGACGAGTTGTCCGGCGGCATGCAGCAGCGCGTCGGCCTGGCGCGCGCGCTGGCCAACAACCCGTCGGTGCTGCTGATGGACGAGGCCTTCTCGGCGCTGGACCCGCTGATCCGCACCGAGATGCAGGACGAACTGGTCAAGCTGCAGCGCAAGGATCGGCGCACCATCATCTTCATCTCGCACGACCTCGACGAAGCCATCCGCATCGGCGACCGCATCGCGATCATGGAGGGCGGCAACGTGGTCCAGGTCGGCACGCCCGAAGACATCATCAAGAATCCGGCGACGCCCTACGTGCGCTCGTTCTTCAAGAACGTCGACGTCACCAACGTGTTCTCGGCCGCCGACCTGGCGCGCAAGTCGCAGGTCTCGATCATCGACCACCAGGGCATGGGCGTACGCTCGGCGCTGCAGCGGCTGCGCCAGCACCAGCGCGAGTTCGGCTACGTGATCAGCCCCGAAGGCGCCTTCATGGGCGTGGTGTCGATCGACACGCTGCAGTCCGAGGCGAGCGCCAACCCCGATCCCAAGCTGCGCAACGCCTTCATCGCCGACGTGACGCCGATCACCGCGGACACGCCGATCACCGAGCTGTACGGGCCGCTGGCCTCGCACCCGCACGGTCTGCCGGTCATCGACCCGACCGGCCGCTACCGCGGCTCGATCACGAAGAACACCCTGCTCGAATTCCTTGACCAGCGCGCCGCGGCCTGACGCCGCCCCGCCACCCGCAACCGGACACCCGATGGACGACAAGACCCCCGACAAGAACAACCCCTGGGCCGCGACCGAGGCCGCGCCGCAGTCGCC
>CALJUI010000231.1 GCA_937975735.1 uncultured Rubrivivax sp. | reverse complement strand
TCATGCCGAGCGCCGCGGCCACCCGCAGCGTCGCCTCGATCACGACACGGTGGTAGCTGCTGGTCTCGGCATGGGCGACGAAGGACCGGTCGATCTTCACCGTGTCGATCGGCATCTGGTGCAGGCAGGCCAGCGACGAGTAGCCGGTGCCGAAGTCGTCGAGCGCCAGGCGCACGCCCAGGGCCTTCAGCTCGCGCATCCGCGCCAGGATCGCACCGTCCTGGGCCGCCAGGCTCTCGGTGACCTCCAGGTGCAGGTCGCCGGGCGCGACGCCGCTGCGCGCCAGCGCGGCGCGCACCGTCGGCACCAGTTCGCCCTGGCGCAGCTGGGCGCGCGACAGGTTGACCGCCAGCGTCGGCGGGGCGCGATCGCCGAGGTGGCGCCGCCAGTCGGCGAACTGCTCGAGCGCGGCATCGAGCACGAAGTCGCCCAGCGGGGCAATCAGGCCGACCTCCTCGGCCAGCGGCACGAAGTCCGCCGGCGGCACCAGCCCGCGGCTCGGGTGGCGCCAGCGCACCAGCGCCTCGACGCCGACCACGTCGCCGCGCTCCATGTGCATGACCGGCTGGTAGACGACGAACAGCTCGTCGCGGCGCAGCGCCTGCCGCAGGTCGTTCTCCAGGCCGAGCGCGGCCGCCACCCGTTCGTGCATGCTCGGATGGAACACCACGTAGCGTCCGCGTCCGCTGCGCTTGGCCTCGTACATCGCGGTGTCGGCATCGCGCAGCACGCTGTCGGCGTCGGCCGACTGGTCCGGTGCGATGACGACACCGATGCTGACGCCGGACTGCACCTGGCAGCGATCGATCACGTAGGGCTCGGTCAGGGCCTCGAGCAGGCGCGCCGCGACCGCATGCACGCTGGCCTCGTCGCGCATGCCCTCGAGCACGACCACGAACTCGTCGCCGCCCAGCCGCGCCGCGGTGTGGCACTCGCCGTCCATCCGGGCGATCGCGTCGCCCGGCCGCAACGCGTGCAGCAGGCGCTGCGCCACACGCTGCAGCAACTGGTCGCCGACGCCATGACCGTGCGTGTCGTTGACCTGCTTGAAGCGGTCGAAGTCCATGAACAGCACCGCGAAGCCGTAGGCCGGATGGCGGCGGCGGTGCTCCAGCGCGCGCTCGATGCGCTCGGTCACGACGACGCGGTTCGGCAGCTCGGTCAGCGCGTCGACCCGCGCCGAGTGCGCCAGCCGGTCCTGCAGCCGGCGCCGGTCGGTGATGTCGACCAGACTGGTCACGACCCCGGCGCGTTCGCCGATCGCGTCCGGCAACGCCTCGGTGTTGACGAGCAGCCAACGCGGTTCCTGGCCCGGCCGCTGAACGCCCAGGACCTCGCCGTGGCGGCCGCGTCCGTCGATCAGCGTGCGCAGCGCCGGCAGGTCCGGCAGCGCGAATGGGCTCAGGTCCTCGTTGACGAAGCCCCAGTCGACCTCCTCGACATGCCGGCCGAGCAGCGCGCCGCGGGTCAGGCCGAGCAGCCGCTCGGCGGCGGGATTCACCTCGACCAGCCGGCCGTCCCCGCCGAGGACGAGCACGCCGTCGGGCAGGGCCGCAAGCAGGGCCTCGAGCTGGCGGCGTTGCCGGACCCGATCGGTGATGTCGGTCTCGACGGCGATGAAGCCGGTCATCGCGCCGCCTGCGTCACGGAACGGCCGGATGTCGATGTCGACCCAGTAGTCGCGGCCGTCCTTGCCGCGGTTGAGCAGTTCGGCGCGTGCGCCGTCGCCGCGGTCGAGCGATTCGCGCAGGCGTGCCAGTGCCGCCTCGTCGGTGCGTTCGCTGTGCAGCAGGTCGCTGGGCTTGTGCCCGCGGGCCTCGTCGAGCGTGTAGCCGGTGCTGCGCACGAAGGCCTCGTTGGCCCACTCGATGCGGCGCTCGCGGTCGGTGATGACGACGAGGTTGCTGGTGCTTTCGGCCACCAGGGCCAGGCGCTCGAGCTCGCCGGCCTGCTCGGCCATGCGCCGATGGGCACGGCGGATGGCCCGCGCGGTCGGCTCGACCACGCCCAGCGCCAGCACGCCGAGCAGCGGCAGCGTCAACCACAGACCGGCGTTCAGCAGGTTGCGCGCGGACGTGCTCTCCGCGCGGCGGATCGCCCGCAGGGCCGCGGTCAGCGCGTCGCTGGTGGCGAACGCCTCGTCCGAGCGCAGGGCCAACGCCTGCGCCTGGTCGATCTCGACCCGGCCGTCGCCCAACGAGGCCTGCCGCAGCAGCCGCTCGGCGGTCTGCCAAAGCCGGTCGCGCGCCTCCCACCATCGCGCGTGGACGGCCTGCGCTTGGACATGCGAACGCAGCAGCGTCAGCAGGTCGTCGTCGTGACGCAGCGCCGCCAGCTTGGTCTCGTCGAGCAGCTGCGCCAGCTCGGACACCGCTGCCGGCGATTCAAGCGCCGGTTGCGCCAGCGCTAGGGCTATCGGGCCCATGCGCTGGCCCCGGGCACGCTTCTCGGTCGTCAACTCCAGCAGCGACACGGCCTGCTCCGCGCGCTCGTCGGCCTGCCGCGTCAGCACCGAGGCCAGGCCGATCGCTGCGACCAGCGCGAACAGGGCGCCATACATGGCCCAACGGACCCGGCGATGGGTACTCGCGAACGACAGGTCCGACATCGGTTTCATATCGGCACCGGCGTGCCGATCTGAAGCCGTGTCCCCTCAGCCGACGGCCGGTCCGTCCGCGTCGAGCTTTCGCGCCTGTCGCGCCGCCGCGACGCCCAGCAACGCACAGGCACTGGCCGCCCAGAACAACGCCGTGAAGCCGTGACGCGCGCTCAGCCAGCCGCCGCCGATGCCACCCAGCACCCCGGACAGGCCGTAGCCCAGCGTCGTGTAAAGCGCCTGGCCGCGGCCCCGCAGCGTGCCGGGAAAGTGGCGGTTGATCAGCGCGATGCAGGCGGCATGCTGGGTGGCGAAGGTCAGCGCGTGCAGCAGCTGCGCCGCCACCAGCACCGGCGCCACCTCGCCGAAGGCGGCGATGGCGGCGAAGCGCAGCACCGACAAGGCCGCCGCCAGCTCGATCCAGCGGTGCAGCGACAGGCGGTGGAACCAGCGGCCCTGGGTCCAGAACACCGCCATCTCGATGATCACCGCCACCGCCCACAGCGCGCCGACCTCGCCCTTGCCGTAACCCAGCTCGTCCAGGTAGAGCGAGAAGAAGGCATACAGGCTGGTGTGGGCCAGCACGGTCAGGAAGACCGCCAGGAAAAACCAGGCCACCGCGGGCCGCCGCAGCACGCTGAACACCGGCGGCGCCTGCGCCGCGTCGGCGGCGGTCGGCATCACCGGCGGCAGCCGATGCGCCGCCAGCGCCAGCACCACGAAGGTGGCGACGACGAACCACGGGAAGGACGGCATGCCGGCGGCCTCGAGCACGCCGCCGAAGACCAGCACCGACAGCACGAAGCCGAACGAGCCCCAGACGCGCACGCGGCCGTACTGCGCCACGTCCATCGCGCCGCCGCGGCTCAGGTGCTGCGACAGCGCCGCCTCCGACAGCGGCACGACGCCGCCGTTGGCGACGAACAGCAGCGCGGTGCACACCGCCACCGCGACGTGGCCGCGCACCGCCAGCAGCGCCAATGCCGCCGCCAGCGCCGCCAGGCAGGCCCAGCGCAGCACCTGCACGCGCTGGCCGCGCCGGTCGCCGAGCCAGCCCCAGGCGTAGGGCGCGAACACCCGGGTCCAGCTCTGCAGCGCGGCCATCGCACCGATCGCCAGGGTGGACATGCCGAGTTCCTTGAACCACAGCGGCGCGTACGGGTTGAACAGCCCGATCGCGGCGAAGTAGCTGAACCAGACCCCGGCGAAGGCCGGCAGCGCCGACGGGGCGCTCATGGATGGCGCGGTGCTGCGCTCCCGGCGATCGGCGGCAGCTCGTGCCGCACGTCGCCGCACTGCGCACGGTGGCGCAGCACGTGGTCCATCACGACGAGCGCCAGCATGGCCTCGGCGATCGGCGTGGCGCGGATGCCGACGCAGGGGTCGTGGCGGCCGTGCGTGACCACCGTGGTGGGCTGGCCTTCGCGGTCGATCGAGGCCTTGGGCAGGCGGATCGAGCTGGTCGGCTTGATCGCGATGCGCACCCGCAGGTCCTGCCCGCTGGACAGGCCGCCGAGCACGCCGCCGGCGTGGTTGCTGGCAAAGCCCTGGGGCGTGAGCTCGTCGCCGTGCACGCTGCCGCGCTGCGCGACCACGCCGAAGCCGTCGCCGATCTCGACGCCCTTCACCGCGTTGATGCCCATCATCGCCCATGCGATGTCGGCGTCGAGCTTGTCGAACAGCGGCTCGCCCAGCCCCACCGGCACGCCCATCGCGCAGACGGTGATCGCCGCGCCACAGGAGTCGCCGGCCTTGCGCAACTCGTCCATATGGGCCTCCAGGCGGTCGATCACGCTCGCGTTGGCGGCGAAGAAGGGGTTGCGCGGGATGTGCTCCAGGCCCTCGAACGGGATCTCGATGTCGTCCAGCGCGCTCATCCAGCCGACGAAGCGGGTGCCGTGCACCTCGCGCAGCCATTTGCGCGCCACCGCCCCGGCGGCGACCATCGGCGCGGTCAGTCGCGCCGAGCTGCGCCCGCCGCCGCGCGGATCACGGTGGCCGTACTTTCGCCAGTAGGTGTAGTCGGCATGGCCCGGACGGAAGGTGTCGAGCAGGTTGCCGTAGTCCTTGCTGCGCTGGTCGGTGTTGCGGATCAGCAGCGCGATCGGCGTGCCGGTGGTCAGGCCCTCGTGCACGCCGGACAGGATCTCGACCGCGTCGGCCTCCTGCCGCTGGGTGACGTGGCGGCTGGTGCCGGGCCGGCGCCGGTCGAGCTCGGGCTGGATGTCGTCGACCGACAGCGCCATGCCCGGCGGGCAGCCGTCGATCACGCAGCCGATCGCCGGGCCGTGGCTCTCGCCGAAGTTGGTGATCCGAAAGAGTTCGCCGAAGGTCGAGCCGGGCATGCCGGCATTGTAGGAGCGCCGGCTCAGCCGCCGGCCGCCAGACGCAGCACGCCTCGGGCCTGGCGCACCGTGCCGCGGCCGGCGCGCTTGGCCTCGTAGCAGGCCGCGTCGGCCTGGGCCAGCCACTGCGCGGCGTCCTGGTGGACCTCGAGGAGTTCGGCCACGCCGAGGCTGGCACCGACCTTCAGCGTGTGCGCCTCCCAGACCAGGGTCAGCGCCTCGATGGCGCCGCGCACCTTCTCGGCCACAGCCATCGCCCGATCCAGCGGGCAGTTGCGCAGCAGCAACGCGAACTCGTCGCCGCCGAGGCGCACGACGAGGTCGGTGCCGCGAATCCGCGATCCGATCGCCTGTGCGACCGCGACCAGCATCGCGTCGCCGGCAGCGTGCCCGGCGGTGTCGTTGATCGGCTTGAAGTGGTCGAGGTCGATCATCACCAGCGCCGCCGGCCGGGTGTCCGGCTGCCCGGCGAACACCGCCTGCAGCTCCTGCTCGAAGCCCTGCCGGTTGACGACGCCGGTCAGCGCGTCGTGGCGCGCGGCGTGCCGCAGCTGGTCGCGCGCCAGCACCTGCTCGTGGATGTCGTTCACGCTCCAGATCGTGCCCGCCGAAGGATCACCCGCGGCCACCGGCTGGGCCCGCATGTGGGCCCAGAACTCGCTGCCGTCGGCGCGCAGCAGCCGCCACTCGCCGACATAGGGCTCGCCGCAAGCGAAGGCGGCACCGACCTGCGGACCGAGCGCTGCGTAGTCGGCGTTGGACGCGAACACGAGCTGGGTGTGGTGGCCGACGATGTCCGCCTCCGGCCGCCCGAGCAGCTTGCAGAACTCCTGGCTGACCAGCTCGAAGCGTTGGTGGCGCGTGAAGGCCAGGCCGACCGGTGCCGCGGCCATCACCGAGGCGAGCTTTTGCAGCACCTGCGCGTTGAAGGCCTCCATCTGGCTTCGCTCGGCCCAGACGTGGCGCAGCGTGCGCGTGAGCTGGCCGATCTCGCCGGCGGCTTCGGGCCACTGCGCACGGCCGTCGCCGGCCATCAGCGCCGCCGCGCGACGCTCGAGCCGGACCAGCGGACGCAGCTGCCACCAGACGTAGACCGCGAACAGCGTCGCCAGCAGCAATGCCGCGACCGCCGCGCGCCGGAGCGTGACGAGCCGGGCCTCGCGCACCGGAGCGAGCAGGCCGTCGGGCGACACGGCGCGCCAGACGCGCCAGCCGGCGACCGGATCGGCCGCGGTGACGACGAGCGAGTCGGCCGCACCGGCGAGCACCGCGGGGCGTCCGGTGTCGACCCAACGCCGATAGGCCGCGGCCAGGCGCGGCTCGTCGTCGAGCCGACCCATCAGGCGCCCGCGTTCAGGGTGCGCGAGGATCCGGCCTTCACCGTCGGCGATGACCACCAGCGCGCCGCCATCGCCGTCGCGTGGCGCCGTCAGTTCGACCAGCAGGTCGCGGCTGGCCAGCCGAAGGCCGGCGCCGAACACGCCGAGGACGCGGTCGCCGGCAAGCACCGGGTGGGTGAACACGATCACCGGCTCCTTCGAGACCTTGCCGGCGATCGGCGCCGAGATCGACGCCATCCGTTCGCTGACCGTGCGTTGGAAGTAGTCGCGATCGGCGATCGAGGTGGTCGGGAACCGCACCCCGGCGCCGTCGTGGTAGGCCAGCATCGCGCCCTTCGGGTCGACGACGAAGACGTTGGAGCTCATCGCCCGCAGCACCGGCTGCGCCGCGAGGAAGTCAGCCAGGCGGCGGGGGTCCGCGATCGTCGCGGCGTCGAGCTGCACCGCGACGGCGGCCAGCGCCGACTGCAGTTCGCCGACCCGGCGGCCGATCAGCGCCGCGGTGCGCTGCACGTCCTGCTGCTCGCGCTGCTGGGCTTGGCGCAGCAGGTCGCGCTCGGCGACATCGCTCAACTGCCATGCGGTCAAGGCCATCACGAGCAGCAGCGCGAACAGACCGCCGAGCGTCAGGCGGGCCTTCAGCGTGTCGAAGCGCTGCCACGGTCGGGGACGGGCACCTGCAGGCGCATCGCCCGACGCGCCCGCAGGCCCGGCTTCGAAGAGATCGGCATCCATTCGAAGGGTTTTCGGCCGCGGCGAGGCGAGCTTGAACGTGGCCGGCGGCGGCGCGCGGCGGCTATATTGCCGCTGGACCCCCCATCGATCGGCAGGAGGACAGGCTTGGCACTCGAACTGGCTGGCGAGACCCAGGGCGCGGGGCCGCCGCTGGTGGTGCTGCACGGGCTGTTCGGCTCGTCGTCGAACTGGCGCAGCTTTGCCGCCGCGATGGCCGACACCCGCGAAGTCGTGGCGCTCGACCTGCGCAACCACGGCGCCTCGCCTTGGGCCGATGCGATGGGCTACGAGGCGATGGCCGAGGACGTGCTGGCGACGATCCGCGAGCGCGGGCTGGACCGGCCCGCCCTGCTGGGTCACAGCATGGGCGGCAAGGTCGCCATGGCATTGGCGCTGCACGAGCCCGCGGCGATAGGCAAGCTGATCGTCGCCGATATCGCGCCGCGCGACTACGGGCCGACACTGACCCCCTACGTCGACGCCATGCGCGCCGTCGACCTGCTGGCCGCGTCCACCCGCGGCGGGATCCAGCGCCAGCTTCAGGCGCTGCTGCCCGACCCCTCGGTCGCGCCCTTCCTTGCGCAGAACCTGATCACCCGTGACCAGCATTTCGACTGGCGCATCAACCTCGCCGCGATCGGCGCCGCGATGCATGAACTCGGCGGCTTCCCGCCGGCGCTGCGCGAGCGCCGCTTCGAGCGGACGATGCACGTGATTGCCGGAGCGAACTCCGACTACGTGCGCGCCGCCGACGGCAGCGAATTCGCACCGATGTTCCCGCTGGCCGAAGTGGCGTTCATCGAAGGCGCCGGGCACTGGGTCCACGCCGACCGGCCCCAGGCCTTCGCCGAGGCGGTGCGCCGGGCCCTGGCCGACGACGCTGCCTGACCGAGCGCATGCGTCTGTTCTCCTACCGCGACCGGCCGGTCCACCTCGGCCCCTACCCGCTCGAGCGGCTGACCCGAGCCGACACCGCGCCCGACCTGCGGGCCGTGCCGGCGATGCGCCCGCTGTCGTTCGACGACCCCGACCCCGAATCGCTCAAGCACGCGATGGCCCGGTTCATCGCGATGTTCGACCTGGTGCGCGACGGCACGGTCAACCCGCGGCGCGCCGAGATCCCGGACGACCCGACCGAGCGCGCGAACCACCTGAAGGCGGCCGGCTACTACTTCGACGCCTCGATGATGGCGGTCGGTGCGCTGCCGCGCGAGGCGCTGCTGGCCGAGCCGATCCGCAACCCCGGTGTGCGCGCCCTCGGCGCCGAACTGGAGGCCAGCCAGCCGAAGAGCTTCGCCGCCGGCATGGACATGATCCTGGCCGACGTGCTGGAGTCGGCGCGCAAGGTCCGCGGCCCGGTCGACGCGCACACGCACGCGATCGTGATCCTCGTCGAGTACCCGCGCGACCCGCGGCCCGGCGAACCCGGCTGCGATTGGATCCACGGCACGCAGGCGCAGCGGGCCGCGGTGCTCGCGGCGCAGACCGCGGTCGTGCTGTCGACCTACCTGCGCATGCTCGGTTTCGAGGGCCGCGCCCATTCGGCCACCTGCAGCGACGTCGACCTCGGCCGGCTGGCGGTGTCCTGCGGCCTGTGCACGCCGAACGGCGCCAACCCCTACGCCGGCCGGCGCTTCGGGCTGGCCGCGGTGACGACCGACTGCGCGCTGACGGCGGACCGGCCGCTGGCGGCCGCGCAGCGCCGCGCGCGCTCGCACGGCCCGGCCTGGTGGCTCGGCAAGGGCACGCTGAAGAGCGGATTCAACCGCGAGGCCTTCGCGCGCCGGGAGTTCCGCCACGGCGCCTTCCCGTTCGAGACGCTGAAGCGGCGCGATCGGCCGACGACCTTCATCGACCACGAGCGCGTGCCGCGCTTCCCGAAGCGCGCCGACTTCTTCGCCCGCGCGCTTTTCGGCGACCTCGGCAAGGCGGTTCAGGACGGGGCGAAGAACGCGCACTACGTGATGAAGAGCCCGATCGGCGCCTGCGCGCGGCGCGCGCTCGGTGCGCTGCTGCTGCTGCAGTTCGGTGACGCACGGGGGCCGGTCTCGCCGAGCACCGCCGATCCGCGGCGCAACGCCGACAACCTGAAGGCCGCGGCCTACTACCTCAGCGTCGACGCGGTCGGCCTGTGCGCGGTGCCCGAATGGGCGTACTACTCGCACGACGCCGGCGGGAATCCGCTGCCGGCGTACCACGCGAACGGTGTCAACCTGCTGCTCGACCAGGGCCACGAGACGATGGAAGGCGCCAGCGGCGACGACTGGATCTCGGTCGCGCAGAGCATGCGCGCCTACCTGCGCTTCTCGATGCTCGGCGGCATCCTCGGCGAGCAGATCCGCCGCCTGGGCTGGTCGGCGCGCGTGCACTCGGTGCTCGACGGCGACGTGCTGCAGCCGCCGCTGCTGCTGCTGTCGGGGCTCGGCGAGGTCAGCCGCATCGGCGAGGTGATCCTCAACCCCTTCCTCGGCCCGCGGCTGAAGAGCGGCACCGTCACCACCGACCTGCCGATGGCCCACGACCGGCCGATCGACTTCGGCCTGCAGCGCTTCTGCGAGTCGTGCAACAAGTGCGCGCGCGAGTGCCCGTCGGGGGCGATCACCGCCGGCCCGAAGCTCATGGTCAACGGCTACGAGATCTGGAAGAGCGACGCCGAGAAGTGCGCGCGCTACCGCATCACCAACGCCGCCGGCGGCATGTGCGGGCGCTGCATGAAGACCTGCCCGTGGAACCTCGAGGGCCTGTTCGCCGAGTCTGGCTTGCGCTGGCTGGCGATGAACCTGCCCGGCAGCGCCAAGGCACTGGCCGCGCTGGACGACGCGCTCGACCGCGGCAGCATCAACCCGGTCAAGACCTGGTGGTGGGACATCGAGCTCGACCGGACCAGCGGCCGCTACGTGCGCGCGGCGATGACCCACCGGCGCGGGCTGCAGAAGGACCTGGCGCTGAAGTACGAGGACCAGACGCTGGCGGTCTACCCGGCCGATCGCATGCCGCCGCCGTTCCCGGTGATCTTCCCCGCCGACCGCGACGAAGGCATCGAGCGCTACCGTGCGCTGCTGACGCCCGATCGGTACCGCGCGCGGCTGGCCGCCGGCGACGTCGACGGCCTGGCGCCGCCATTCCGCATGCCCGCCGGCGAGCCGCCGGTGTTCCCGGTGCTGCTCGCACGCCGCGAGGACATGACCGCCGACATCGCCCGCTTCGAGCTGGTCGCGCCCGACGGCGGCGAACTCCCGCCCTTCGACGCCGGCGCGCACATCGACGTCGTGATCGCGCCCGAGTACCTGCGCCAGTTCAGCCTGGCCGGCGACCCGGCCGACCGCCGCCGCTACGTGCTGGGCGTGCTGCGCGAGGACCCGGCGCAGGGCGGGCGCGGCGGCTCGGCGCTGATGCACCGGGCCTTCCGCGCCGGGCGCCGGGTGTTCGTCACGAAGCCGCGCAACCACTTTCCGCTGCACGAGGACGCGACGATGTCGCTGCTGTTCGCCGGCGGCATCGGCGTGACGCCGATGATCGCGATGGCGCACCGGCTGCACGCCATCGGCCGGCCCTTCGTGCTGCACTACAGCGCCGTGTCACGTGCCGGCGCCGGCTTCGTCGACGAGCTCGCGCAAGCGCCCTGGCGGGACCGCGTGCAGCTGCACTTCAAGGACGAGGGCCGACGCGCCGACCTGGCCGCGCTGGTGCCCGCGTGGCGCGCCGACGCGCATCTCTACACCTGCGGTTCGCCGCGCTACATGGACGCGGTGTTCGCCGCGGGCCAGGCGCGGGGCTGGCCCGAGTCGGCGATGCACCGCGAGTACTTCAGCCTGCCCGAGGACCCCGGCTGGGTCGACCACCCCTTCGTGCTGATCCTGTCGCGCAGCGGCCGCACGCTGCCGGTGCCGGCCGACCGCAGCGCCACCGACGTCCTGGCCGAGGCGGGCCTGGCGATCGACACCAAGTGCAGCGACGGCCTGTGCGGCGTCTGCGCGACGCGCTACGATGCCGCGGCCTCGGGCGTGGTCGAGCACCGCGACGTGGTGCTCGGCCGCGACGAGCGCGCGCACAAGGTCATCCTGTGCTGCTCGCGGATGGCCGAGGCAGGGGCCGAGCTGGTGGTCGATCTCTGAACCGCAGCGGCCGGACGAAGCCTCGGAATCGGTCACGATGGACAAGCTGGCGGTGATGAATGCCTTCTGCCGCATCGTCGCGCGCGGCAGCTTCGTGCGCGCGGCAGAGGATCTCGGCGTGTCGCCGGCATTGCTCAGCCGGGAGTTGAAGGCGCTCGAGGAGTCGCTCGGGTGCACCCTGATCGCCCGAACCACCCGAACGATGTCGCTGACCGAACACGGTCGCGTCTACCACGATGAAGCGCTGCGCATCCTTGCCGACGTGGACGCGCTCGACGCTCGCCTGAGCGAGCACAGCGGTGAAGTCCGAGGGCATCTGCGGGTCAACGCGCCGCACTCGTTCGGCCACGTCGTGCTGGCTCCGATCCTCCCCGCGTTCCTCGCTGCCCACCCCGCGCTGACGCTGAGCCTGTCGCTGGACGACCGCGTCGTCGACATGATCGAAGGCGGCTTCGACCTGACCATCCGCGCGCGGCCCGAACTGCCCGACTCCAGCCTCGTCGCCCGCCGCCTGGCGGTCATCCGGCAGGGCCTGTACGCGGCGCCGGCCCATCTGGCCGCGCATGGCGAGCCCCTCACACCGCAGGCCCTGTCCGATCACCCCGCGGTGACCTACACCCTGGCCGACGACACGCTGCACTGGCCGCTGGACGGGCCCGATGGGCGCCAGCTGGTCACGCCGAAGCCCCGCCTGCAGGTCGGCAGCAGCCTGCTGCTGCGCGACATGCTGGTCGCCGGGCTGGGGATCGGGTCGCTGCCTGACTTCATCGCCGAGCCCGAGCTTCGCGCGGGGCGGCTCGCGCGCGTGCTGCCCCGGCACGCGTTGCCGCCGCGCCACGTGTACGCCGTCACCGCGTCGCGGCGCGGCCTCGACGCCAAGGCGCTCGCCTTCCTGGAGCATCTGCGCATCGCGCTCACGCCTCGCGAGCGTTGACGCAGCGTAAAGAGTGACTTCAGCGCGGGATGGTTTTTCCCGCCGCAGGGCCGCCGCATCCTTCCGGCATCGCAACCGATGCCCCGGAGAGAACCCATGACCCGCGTCCTGATCCTGTACTACTCGAGCTACGGCCACGTGCGCGCACTGGCACAGGCCGAAGCCGAGGGCGCCCGCTCGGTGCCCGGGACGATCGTGACCGTCCGCCGCATCCCGGAGACCGTCCCGGAGGCGGTCCGCAGGCGTTCCGGATACGTCGAGGACGACACGCCGGAGGCGCAGATCGGCGACCTCGTCGAGCACGACGCCATCATCGTCGGCACACCGACGCGCTTCGGTTTGATGGCCGGCCAGCTCAAGCAGTTCTTGGATCAGGCCGGTGGACTGTGGGCGCGGCACGCCCTCGTCGGCAAGGTCGGCGCGGTGTTCACCTCCACCGGCGCCCAGCACGGCGGCCACGAGGCGACGCTGCTGACGACCCACCTGCCCCTGCTGCACTTCGGCATGCTGATCGTCGGTCTGCCCTACACCTTCAGCGGCCAGCAGGACGGCGAGGCCGTGGTCGGTGGCTCGCCTTACGGTGCCGGCACCATCGCCGGCGGCGATGGCAGGCGCGAACCCAGCCAGGTGGACCTGGACGGCGCCCGCTTCCAGGGTGCACTGGTGGCGCGGGTGGCGGCGAAGCTGGGCGCCGGCGAGCGGGTGCTCGTGCAGGCCGCCTGACGCCCTGGCCGTCGATCGCCGTCATGCGCGCGCCGTCCTCGCCCCGCTGGAGCGACGTCGTCGTCACGATGCTGGCGCCCGCCGTCTGGGGCAGCACCTACCTCGTGGCGACCGAGACCTTGCCGGCGGGCCATCCGATCATGTTCGCAACGCTGCGGGCCCTGCCGGCCGGGTTGATCCTGCTGGCGCTGACGCGCCGGCGGCCGGCGGGCCACTGGCTGTGGCGCAGCGTCGTGCTCGGGTCGCTGAACTTCTCGGTGTTCTGGGTGATGCTGTACATCGCGGCGCACCGGCTGCCCGGTGGCGTGGCGGCCACGCTGGGCGCGGTGCAGCCGCTGCTCGTGCTGGGCCTGTCGCGGCTGGTGCTGAAAGCGCCGGTCAGCGCCGCCGCGACGGCAGCGGCCTTGGCGGGCTGCGGCGGCGTGGCATTGATGCTGCTCGGGCCCGACGCGGCACTCGACCCGATCGGCGTGGCCGCGGGCCTCGCCGGCGCCGCATCGATGGCCGCGGGCACCGTGTTGTCGCGCCGCTGGCGAGCCCCGGGGCCGGTGTTGAGCTTCACCGCCTGGCAACTCATCGCCGGCGGCTTGGTCCTGCTGCCGCTGGCGCTGTGGCTGGAGCCGCCGCTGCCCGCGCTGAGCGCGATGAGCTACGGCGGGCTCGCCTGGCTGAGTCTGATCGGCGCCGCCGCGACCTACGGGCTGTGGTTTCGCGGCATCGGGCGGCTCGAGCCCGGCGCCGTGTCGATGCTCGGCCTGGCCAGCCCGGTGACGGCGGTCGTGCTCGGCTGGCTCTGGCTGGGCCAGGGCCTGAGCGTGGTCCAGGTCGTCGGCATGGCGATCGTGGTGATCTCGGTTCTGGCCGGCCAGTTCGTCCATCCCACCGCCCGCCGCGGCGGCATGGCCGCCGCGTAGCCACCGATCGGCCCCGTCGAAGGGCTCGCGACCGCCCGGCCCACCGGCCCGACTCGTCTGGCCGCCCATCGCGGCCGACATTGCTGCCGAGACCGGGCGGCCGGTCTTTCCGCTCCGGCACGGCGAGAGAATACGGGCCAGCTCCTCGAAGGAACTGGCCCGTTGCTGTCGGTCGTTGGTCGGGACGGCGGGATTCGAACTCGCGACCCCTTGCACCCCATGCAAGTGCGCTACCAGGCTGCGCTACGCCCCGAACTTCGCATTATATGTCGCCGAGCATGTCCCGAATCAGGCGCAGTTCGGTGCGGATCTCCTCGATGCCGGCCACCGGCGCGGCGTTCGCGCTCGGCGCCTCGGCATCGGTATCTCGCGCGTCGGCGTGGTTCGTCGGCAGCGGATCGGCGAGCTGGTTGCGCGCGCCGCTGATCGTGAAGCCCTGGTCGTACAGCAGGTCGCGGATGCGACGCACCAGCAGCACCTCGTGGTGCTGGTAGTAGCGCCGGTTGCCCCGCCGCTTCTGCGGCTTGAGCTGGGTGAACTCCTGCTCCCAGTAGCGCAGCACGTACGGCTTGACACCGCAGAGCTCACTCACCTCACCGATCGTGAAGTAGCGCTTGGCAGGGATCGGTGGGAGCTTTTTCTCCATTGAAATCAAGGAGATCGGGGAAAGTATCTAGACTTTACTCGAACTCCTCGGGCGCCGGGATGTCGCCCTGCACGATCGACTTCAATTTGTGACTGGCGTGAAATGTGACCACCTGTCGCGCCTTGATCGGGATCGACTCGCCGGTGCGCGGGTTGCGCCCGGGACGCGGCGCCTTGTGCCGGATGTTGAAGTTGCCGAAGCCCGACAGCTTCACGTCCTGCCCCGATTCCAGTGTGCCCTGCACGATGTCGAAGAAGGCCTCGACCATGTCCTTCGACTCGCGCTTGTTCAGACCGAGACGGTCGAACAGCAGTTCGGCCAGGTCGGCCTTGGTCAGCGTCGGCGTCTCCAGCGTCGGCAGCAGCACGACGGGTGGGGGGGACAAGGGCTTGTCGTCGCTCATGCGTTCGCTCCAGTTCCGCGCAGTCGCGCGCCAAGGGCCCGTCCGGCCCGCTGCACCGCCGCCGCGACGACGGCGTCGATGCGTTCGTCGGTCAGCGTCGCCGCCGGATCCAGCAGTTCCAGCCGCAATGCCAGGCTGCGCTCGCCGGCGGCGATGCCCGCGACAGGCTGGGCCGGCTGGTAGATGTCGAACAGCGTGACCCGGCGCACCAGCGGGTCGTCGCCCAGGGCGGCCACCAGCGCGTCGTGCGTCACGCGCTCGCCGACGACGAGCGCGATGTCGCGCCACGCCGCCTGCTGGCGGGCCACCGCCTGCAACTCGGGCAGCGGCCGCTCGCGCACCGCGTCGAGCGACAGCTCGAACAGCATCGGCGCCTGGGGCAGCTCGTAGGCCTGGCGCCAGCGCGGGTGCAGCTCGCCGACATGGCCGATCGGCGCGCCGTCGAGCAGCACGCGGGCACAGCGGCCAGGGTGCATCGCCGGATGGGTGTCGGGCTCGAACACCGCACGACGCGGTGCGAGCAGCGCCTCGACGTCGCCCTTGGCGTCGTAGAAGTCGCACGAGCGGTCCGCCGCGCCCCATTGCAGCGGTGTGACGGGGCCAAAGGCCAGACCGCCAACGCGCATCGGCTGCTCGACGCCGGCCACGGCGAGCGGCCCGTCGGCCACCGCCGGGTCGCGCCGGAACACCCGCCCGGTCTCGAAGACGCGAACGCGCGTGGCCTTGCGCGCGAGGTTGTGGCGCAGCACCTGCACGAGGCTGCCGATCAGGCTGGAGCGCATCACCGCGAGCGGCGCGGCGATCGGGTTCAGCACGCGGATCGGGTCAGGGTTGCCGGCCAGCTCGTGCTCCCAGCGCGCCTCGACGAAGCCGAAGTTGATCGTCTCCTGGTAGCCCAGCGCCGCCAGCGCGCGACGCACCGCGTGCAGGCTGCGGCGCTCTTCGGTCGGCAGCCGCGCGGTCACCGGCGCGCGCGGCGGCGTGTCGGGCAGCTGCGGGTAGCCGACGATGCGCGCCACCTCCTCGATCAGGTCCTCCTCGATCTTCAGGTCGAAGCGCCAGCTCGGCGGCGTCACGGTGATCGTGCCCTCGCCCTCCGCGAACTGCAGGCCCAGGCCGCGGAACACGCCGGCGCACTGCGCCTGGGTCAGCGGCATGCCGATCACCTTGGCGGCGCGCGCGACGCGCAAGGTCACCGGCGCGGCCTCGGGGAGCTTCAGGACCTGGTCGTCCATCGGCCCGCAGACCGTCTGCTCGTCGCCGCAGATGTCGACCACCAGCCGCGTGATGCGCTCGATGTGCGCCACCGTCAGCGCCGGGTCGACGCCGCGCTCGAAGCGGTGCCCCGCATCGGTGCTGAAGCCGTAGCGGCGCGAGCGGCCGGCCACCGCCTCGGGCCACCAGAACGCGGCCTCGACGTAGATGTGCCGGGTCGCGTCCGACACCGCGGTCGCCTCGCCGCCCATGATGCCGGCGAGCGACTCGACCATCTGCCGGTCGGCGATCACCCCGACCTGCTCGTCGACCTCGACCGTGTCGCCGTTGAGCAGCTCGAGCCGCTCGCCCTTGCGGCCCCAGCGAACGATCAGCTCGCCGTGGATCTTGTCGAGGTCGAAGATGTGCGACGGCCGCCCGTATTCGAACATCACGTAGTTCGAGATGTCGACCAGCGCCGACACCGATCGCTGGCCGCAGCGCGCGAGCCGCTCGACCATCCAGGCCGGCGTCTTCGCCCGCGTGTTCACGTGGCGGACGATGCGGCCGGAAAAGCGCCCGCACAGGTCGCTCGCCTCCACCCGCACCGGCAGCTTGTCGTCGATCGTCGGCGCCACCGGCTCGATGTCCGGGGTCACCAGCGGCGCGCCGGTCAGCGCCGCGACCTCGCGCGCGATGCCGTAGACGCTCAGCGCATGGGCCAGGTTCGGCGTCAGCTTCAGCGTGAACACCGCGTCGTCGAGCTTCAGCACCTCGCGAACGTCGGCGCCGATCGGCGCGTCGTCGGCGAGCTCGAGCAACCCGGCGTGGTCGTCCGACAGCCGCAGCTCGCGCGCCGAGCACAGCATGCCGCGGCTTTCGACGCCGCGCAGCGTGCCGACGCCGATCTTCAGCGGCTGGCCGTCCTCCCCCGGCGGCAGTTCGGCGCCGACCGTGGCCAAGGGCACGCGGATGCCCGCACGCGCGTTCGGCGCGCCGCAGACGATCTGCAGCGGCCCGTCGGGCGACGCGGCGCCGGCATCGACGCGACAGATCTGCAGCCGGTCGGCCTGCGGGTGCGGTTCGGCGGAAACGATCCGCGCGACGACGACGCCATGGCACGGGGGCGCGACGGGCCGGACCTCCTCGACCTCGAGGCCGGCCATCGTCAGCACCTCGGCCAGCGCCTCGGTGTCGATCGGGGGGTTGCAGAACTCTCGCAACCAGGATTCAGGGAACTGCATGGTGTCTCGTCGGCGGTGGGGTCAGCGGAACTGGCTCAGGAAGCGCAGGTCGCCGTCGAAGAACAGGCGCAGGTCGCTCACGCCGTAACGCAGCATCGTCAGGCGGTCGGCGCCCATGCCGAACGCGAAGCCGATGTAGCGCTCGGGGTCGAGGCCGAAATTGCGCACGACGTTCGGGTGCACCTGGCCCGAGCCGGCGACCTCGAGCCAGCGGCCCTTCAGCGGCCCGCTCGCAAAGGCGATGTCGACCTCGGCCGACGGTTCGGTGAACGGGAAGAACGACGGCCGGAAGCGCACGACGAGATCGTCGGCCTCGAAGAAGTGGCGCAGGAAATCGGTGAACACCGCCTTCAGGTCCTTGAAGCTGATGTCCTCGCCGATCCACAGGCCCTCGCACTGGTGAAACATCGGCGAGTGCGTCGCGTCGTTGTCGACGCGGTAGGTCCGGCCGGGCGCGATCACTCGGATCTCCGGCATGTGATCGCGTCCGGCGTGCTTGGCCGCGTGAGCGCGCGCGTAGCGGACCTGCATCGGACTCGTGTGGGGGCGCAGGTTGAGCCAGCGGCCCTCCGCATCCTTCATGTCGACGTAGAAGGTGTCCTGCATCGACCGCGCCGGATGGTTCTCCGGGTTGTTCAGCGCGGTGAAGCTCATCCAGTCGGTCTCCAGCTCGGGACCGTCGGCGACGTCGAAGCCCATCGAGGCGAAGATCGCCTCGATGCGCTCCATCGTGCGCGAGATCGGGTGCAGACCACCGACGCCGTGCTGGCGTCCGGGCAGCGAAACGTCGAGCGCCTCGGCCTGCAGCTGGCGCTGCAATTCGGCGTCGGCCAGCTGCTCGCGCCGCGCCGTCAGCAGTGCCTCGATGCGCTGCTTGGCCTGGTTGATCTCGGCGCCGCGCGCCTTCTTCTCGTCGGGCGCGAGCCGGGCCAGCGCCTTGAGCTGCTCGGTCACGCGGCCGGCCTTGCCGAGGTAGCGCGCCTTGGCATTCTCCAGGTCGGCCGGGCTGCCGGCGCCCTGGAAGTCCGACTGCGCGGCCTGCACCAGTTGTTCGAGTGGGTTCATCAAAGCATCGGAATGAAAAAAGGCCGCCCCGATGTGACGGCCTTCAAGCGCTCGACACGATGCCGGGCTCGCGCCCGGCATGCGGCAATCAAGCCTGCTGAGCCTTCACCTTCTCCACGATGCTGCCGAAGGCAGCCGGGTCGTTCACGGCCATGTCGGCCAGGACCTTGCGGTCGATGTCGATGTTGGCCTTCTTCAGGCCGTCCATGAACTTGCTGTAGGTCAGCCCGAGGCCGCGCGACGCCGCGTTGATGCGCGCGATCCACAGCTGGCGGAACACGCGCTTGCGGGTGCGGCGGTCACGGTAGGCGTACTGGCCGGCCTTCATCACCGCCTGCTTGGCGATGCGGAAGACGTTCTTGCGGCGACCGCGGAAGCCCTTCGCGAGCTTCAGGATCTTCTTGTGGCGGGCGTGGGCGGTGACGCCACGTTTGACGCGAGGCATAGAGGTTCTCCTTGTCCGTCAGTGGAAGATCAGAGACCGGCGAACGGCATCATCTTGGCGATGCTGCCGACGTTGGTCTCGTGCACGTCGACCGCGCCGCGGAGCTGGCGCTTGTTCTTCGTGGTCTTCTTGGTGAGGATGTGGCGCTTGAACGCCTGACCGCGCTTGACGGTCCCCCCGGGACGGACGCGAAAACGCTTCTTCGCGCTGCTCTTGGTCTTCATCTTGGGCATTGCTGCTCCTTCTTTGATACCCCTGCAGGCGACCACGTCGGTGGTGCTTGACTGGCCTGCAGCGGCTTCTCTTCATCGGCGCGGCTCGTGCCCCGCCGTTGAAACCTACTTCCTCTTCGGCGCCAGGATCATCACCATCTGGCGCCCTTCCAGCCGGGGCATGTGCTCGACGACCGACACGTCGGCGAGCTCGTCGCGGATCCGCTCCAGCAATCGCATGCCGATGTCCTGGTGCGTGATCTCGCGGCCCCGGAACCGCAGCGTCACCTTGCCCTTGTCGCCGTCCTCGGCGATGAAGCGGCGCAGGTTGCGCATCTTGATGTTGTAGTCACCCTCGTCGGTGCCGGGCCGGAACTTGACTTCCTTGACCTCGATCACCTTCTGCTTGGCCTTGGCCTCGGCGGCCTTCTTCTGCTCCTGGTACTTGAACTTGCCGTAATCCATCAACCGGCACACCGGCGGTTCCGCCGTGGCAGCAATCTCGACCAGATCGACGTCCAGTTCCCCGGCCATGCGCAACGCTTCCTGCGTGCTGACGATGCCCAAGGGCTCGTTCTCGACCCCGTTCAGGCGCACCTGCGGCGCCATGATTTCCCGATTCAGCCTGTGCTTGCGCTCCGCGTTCGGAACGCGACGGTCCATGAAAGTAGCGATGGTTCAGACCCCTCTCGACGACTCCAGGCCCTGGGAGCCGCTCCACAAAACAATGGCGCGCCGAGCCGGTCAGGCCTTGCGGCGGATGTGATCGACGACCCGCTGCGCGAAGTCGTCCACCGCCATCACCCCGAGATCCTGATTGCCCCGAGCGCGCACCGATACGGCCCCGTTGGCCTTCTCCTTGTCGCCCACGACGAGGATGTACGGGACCTTCTGCAACGAATGCTCGCGGATTTTATACGTGATCTTCTGGTTCCGCAAATCAGCCGACGCTCTAACTCCTTGTTTTTGAAGCGTTTTCACCACGCTTTCGGCGTAGTCGGCCTGCTCGTCGGTGATGTTGAGGACGCTGACCTGCTGCGGCGACAGCCACGCCGGCAGCGCGCCGGCATGCTGCTCGATCAGGATGCCGATGAATCGCTCCAGGCTGCCGACGATCGCGCGGTGCAGCATCACCGGGTGCCGGCGCGAACTGTCCTCGGCCACGTACTCGGCATCGAGCCGCTCGGCCATCGAGAAGTCGACCTGCATCGTGCCGCATTGCCAGGGTCGGCCGATCGCGTCCTTCAGCGTGTACTCGATCTTCGGGCCGTAGAAGGCGCCCTCGCCCGGCGAGATCTCGTAGTCGACGCCGGAGCGCTTCAGGCTCTCGATCAGCGCGTGCTCGGCCTTGTCCCAGATCT
This sequence comes from uncultured Rubrivivax sp., assembly GCA_937975735.1. GTDB lineage: Bacteria > Pseudomonadota > Gammaproteobacteria > Burkholderiales > Burkholderiaceae_C > Rubrivivax. Next base: position 8,454 of record CALJUI010000231.1, on the reverse strand, counting down.
CGTCGGACCCGATGCGCGCCTCGGGTCGGGTCGCGATCTTGTAGATGATGTGCTCGAAACCGAAGTCCGCGTAGACCTTCTGCAGCAGCGCCGTGTAGGCCACGCATTCGTCGAGGATCATGTCCTCGGTGCAGAAGATGTGGCCGTCGTCCTGCGTGAAGGCGCGCACGCGCATGATGCCGTGCAGGCCACCGGTGGGTTCGTTGCGGTGGCACTGCCCGAACTCGCCGTAGCGCAACGGCAGGTCGCGGTAGCTCTTGATGCCCTGCTTGAAGATCAGGATGTGGCCGGGGCAGTTCATCGGCTTGAGCGCGTACTCGCGCTTCTCCGACTCGGTCGTGAACATGTTCTCCCGGTACTTGCCCCAGTGCCCGGTCTTCTCCCACAGGTGCTGGTCGAGGATCTGCGGGCCCTTGACTTCGAGGTAGCCGTTGTCGCGGTAGACCGCGCGCATGTACTGCTCGACCTGCTGCCAGAGCTGCCAGCCCTTCGGGTGCCAGAACACCGTGCCGGGCGAGTGCTCGTCGAGGTGGAACAGGTCGAGTTCGCGGCCGAGACGGCGGTGGTCCCGCTTCTCGGCCTCCTCGAGCATGTGCAGGTACTGCTTGAGATCGTCCTTGCTCGCCCAGGCGGTGCCGTAGATGCGCTGCAGCATCTCGTTGCGGTGGTCGCCACGCCAGTAGGCGCCGGCGACCTTCATCAGCTTGAAGTGGCGCAACTTGCCCGTGCTCGGCACGTGCGGGCCGCGGCACAGGTCCTCGAAGCCGCCCTCGCGGTACAGCGACACGTCCTCGCCGGCCGGGATGCTGCTGATGATCTCGGCCTTGTAGTGCTCGCCCATCGCCTTGAAGTGCGCCACGGCCTCGTCGCGCGGCAGCACGCGGCGCTCGACCGGCTCGTCCTTCTTCGCCAGCTCGGTCATGCGCGCCTCGATCGCCGCCAGGTCCTCGGGCGTGAACGGGCGCTTGTAGGCGAAGTCGTAGTAGAAGCCGTTCTCGATCACCGGCCCGATCGTCACCTGCGCATCCGGGAACAGCTCCTTGACCGCATAGGCCAGCAGGTGTGCCGTCGAGTGGCGGATCAGCTCCAGCCCGTCCGGGTCCTTGTCGGTGACGATCGCGAGCCGTGCGTCGGACTCGATCCGGTGGCTCGTGTCGACCAGCCGGCCGTCGACCCGCCCGCCGAGGGCGGCCTTGGCCAGGCCGGTGCCGATCGACGCGGCCACGTCGGCGACCGTGACCGGCCCGGGAAACTCCCTGGCCGAACCGTCCGGCAGCGTGATCTTGATCATGGGAAGACTCCGTACAAAGAAAAAGCGCGGTGGGCAACCGCGCTTCGTCTGGAAAGGGATGGAATGGACGTGAAGGCGCGGCCGGGGCTCAATGCCCGGTGAAGGAGGTCCTCGTAGTCCGCGGTGTCATAACCATCGTGCCTTTCCGGTCCTTGTGGGTGGCAGGAACCCCCATTGTAATCAGTCCCGGTACAGCCGGTCGCCCTCGATGCGCACGCGGTCGCCGATGCGCAGGTCGCCGGCGTCGCGCGACTCGAAGTAGCGCATGCCGCCGCGATCGAGCGCGACCGAGATCCTGATCCGCTCGCGCGCGCCGGCCTGGTCCTTCTCGATCTCGTGGCCGATCACCGCGCCGGCGATCGCGCCGAGCACGGTGCCGGTGTTCTTGCCGCTGGTGCTGCCGCCGAACTGGCGGCCGATGACCGCACCGGTCACGCCGCCGACGACGGCGCCGGCCCCCGTGGCTTCGCCGCGGCCTTCGAGGACTTCGATGCGCGTGATCCGGCCGTGGCCGACGAAGGCCGGCGTGCCGGCGCGCACGACCGGCGCCGGTTCGGCGGGGGGCGGCCGGCTGGCGCAGCCGGCGCCCATGGCCAGCCCGACGAGGGCGACAAAGTGAACCATCCAGCGAGGAAACGACATGCGAACTCCTTGGCGGCGACGGCGCCGGTCAGACCTCCTAACGCCGCAGCACGGCGTTCGGTTGAACGGGCCGGTCAGGGCAAGGGCAAGGCGTCGATCGACGGGCGGCGGACCAGCGCGGCGAACTCCTCGGCCAGGCCTTCGCTCTCGGCGAGCGCGCGGCGCCAGACGCGCTCGCGCGCCGCATCGTCGTCGACGAAGGCCTTGAAGTCGTTGCGGTCCGGCAGCTTGCCTTGCGGCAGGCCGCGCACCCAGTCCGGATGCGGCGCCAGCAGCACGACGTTGTCGAGCTTCGCACTGGCGCGGTGGCGCGCCTTGAAGGGCTTGTCGAGCCAGCCGGGCACGACCGTCGGCTGGAAGTGCGGGTACAGCACCAGGCCGTCGGTCATCGCCGGGAAGTCCAGGTGCAGGTGGTAGTCGGTGATGCCGCCGTCCCAGTAGGCACCGGGCGGGCCGCCGGGGATGTCGCGCACCGCGTCGAACCAGATCGGGATCGAGCAGCTCGCCTGGATCGCCGGCACCAGGTTCGTGCGGTCGAGCGCCACGCGCGTGCTGCGCAGGTCGGCCAGCGGCAGGGCTTGATCGAGATCGCCGAACACGACCCGCTCGAGCCAGCCGCCGAGCGCGCGCCGGTGCACCGCATTGCTCGCGAATGCCGCCGCGTAGCCGAGCGGCGTGCGGACACGACCGTCGCGCGTCAGCAGCCGCCGCCCGCGGCTGGTGAACACCTGCAGCCGCCAGCGCGGATGAGCCAGCACCTCGTGCTCGCGGCCCTCGAAGTGCGCCCTGAGCTGTGCGCCGAAGGTCGTCGACACGTGTGCCGGCGTCGGCGCCTTGCCCGGCGCATGCTCGTATCGCTGGCCGATGTAGTCGTCGGCCAGCCGCTGCAGTGCGCGGACCGGTTCGTCCAGACAGGCCGCCGCCATGCGCCAGGCGCCGATCGACGCGCCGAGCAACTGGATCGGCTGCTTGCTTCGGGGCAGCCATTCGCCGAACAGGAACCGGTCCAGCGGGTTGAGGATCAGCCCCTTCGGCCCGCCCGCGGCCGCCGGCATCACGGCCACGTCGGCCGGCTGCAGCCCGCGCTCGCGCAGGCGTGTGCGGGCGCTCGGACCGGCGAAGACCTGCAGCGCGGGACCCCGCATCACCGACTCACCGGCGGCCTTGCAGCTTTGCAAAGGCCGCGGCCATCGCGCCGCCTTGCGGCGCCGCCGAGGCCGCACGAGCGCGCTCGTGGCGGCCGGCCGGGGCGAACCGGTTGTCGGCGCCGGCCTTCGGCGTCGGCGCGTCGAGCTTCATCGTCAGCGCGATGCGCTTGCGCGCCAGGTCCACCTCGAGCACGCGCACCTTGACCACGTCGCCGGTCTTGACCACCTCGCGCGCGTCGTGCACGAAGCGGTTCGCGAGCTGGCTGACATGCACCAGTCCGTCCTGGTGCACCCCGAGGTCGACGAAGGCGCCGAACTGAGCGACGTTGCTGACCGTGCCTTCGAGCAGCATGCCCGGTTGCAGGTCGCCGAGGTCCTCGACACCGTCGTTGAAGCGCGCGACCTTGAAGTCCGGGCGCGGGTCGCGGCCCGGCTTCTCGAGTTCGGCCAGGATGTCGGCCACCGTCACCGCGCCGAACTTGGTATCGGCATAGCGCTCGGCCTTCAGCGGCTTGATCAGGTCGCTGCGCCCGACCAGCTCGGCCACCGGACGGCCGGTGTCGGCGAGGATGCGCTCGACGACCGGATAGGTCTCCGGGTGCACGCCGGTCATGTCGAGCGGGTTGTCGCCGTCGCGGATGCGCAGGAAGCCGGCCGCCTGCTCGAAGGTCTTCGGTCCGAGGCCACTGACGTCGAGCAGCTGGCGGCGGTTGCGGAACCCGCCCTGGGCGTCGCGCCAGCGCACGATGCTCGCGGCGACCGTCGGGGTCAGGCCCGACACCCGCGCCAGCAGCGGTGCCGACGCGGTGTTCAGGTCGACGCCGACCTTGTTCACGCAGTCCTCGACGACCGCGTCCAGCGTGCGCGCCAGACCGCTCTGGTTGACGTCGTGCTGGTACTGGCCGACGCCGATGCTCTTCGGGTCGATCTTCACGAGCTCGGCCAGCGGGTCCTGCAGCCGCCGCGCGATGCTGACCGCGCCGCGCAGGCTGACGTCGAGCTCGGGCAGCTCCTGGCTCGCGAACTCGCTGGCCGAATAGACCGACGCGCCGGCCTCGCTGACGACGATTCGGTCGAGCCGGACGTCGGGGGCCCGCGACTGCATCCGCTTGATCAGGTCGGCAGCGAGCTTGTCGGTCTCGCGGCTGGCGGTGCCGTTGCCGATCGCGATCAGGTCGACGCCATGCGCCGCGACGAGGCGGCCGAGCGTGTGCAGCGCGCCGTCCCAGTCGCGGCGCGGCTCGTGCGGGTAGACCGTCGTCGTGTCGAGCACCTTGCCGGTGGGGCTGACCACGGCGACCTTGACGCCGGTTCGGATGCCCGGGTCCAGGCCCATCACGGTGCGTTTGCCGGCCGGCGCCGCGAGCAGCAGGTCGCGCAGGTTGTCGGCGAAGACCTTGATCGCGACGCCCTCGGACTGCTCGCGCAGCCGGGTGAACAGGTCGCGTTCCAGACTCAGGCTGAGCTTGACCTTCCAGGTCCAGGACACGGTCTTGCGGATCAGGTCGTCGGCCGGCCGCCCGGCGTGCGACCAGCCGAGCTGGCGCGCGATGCGCCCTTCCGCCAACCCGGGCTGGCCGGGCACCGGTTCCTCGTCGATCGCCAGCTTGGCGTCCAGCCACTCCTGCGTGCGGCCGCGGAACACCGCCAATGCGCGGTACGACGGTACTTTGTGGATCGGTTCGTCGTAGTCGAAGTAGTCGCGGAACTTGGCCGCATCCGGGTGCTGGCCGTCCTTGCCGTCGGCCAGGCGGCTGCGCAGCAGGCCTTCGCTCCACAGCCACTCGCGCAGCGCGCCGACCAGCGCCGGATCCTCGGCCCAGCGTTCGCTGAGCAGATCGCGCACGCCGTCGAGCACGGCGGCGGCATCGGCGAAGCCGGCGTCGGCGTTGACGAACGCGGCGGCCTCGGCCATCGGCGTCAGCGACGGGTCGCCGAACAACCGGTCGGCCAGCGGCTCGAGCCCGGCCTCGCGGGCGATCATGCCCTTGGTGCGGCGCCTGGGCTTGTAGGGCAGGTACAGGTCCTCGAGTTCCTGCTTGGTCGGCGCGGCCTCGATCGCGGCGCGCAGCCCGGGGCTCAGCTTGCCCTGCTCGTCGATGCTCTTCAACACCGCCGTGCGGCGGTCCTCGAGTTCGCGCAGGTAGGCCAGCCTGGCCTCGAGCTCACGCAGCTGGACATCGTCGAGGCCGTCGGTGGCCTCCTTGCGGTAGCGGGCGATGAAGGGCACGGTGGCGCCGCCGTCGAGCAGTTCGACGGCCGCCTGGACCTGGGCCGGCCTCACCTTCAGTTCGGCGGCGATCTGGAGCAGGATCTTGGACAAAGTCGGGAACGCGGAAAAACGGGAGCGGCGGAGTGTGCCACGCCCCGTCGCGGGCTCAGCTGCGCAGCCAGCGCAGCGCCCCGAGGCCCGCCGCGCGACCGCTGGACAGGCAGGCGGTGAGCAGGTAGCCGCCGGTCGGCGCCTCCCAGTCGAGCATCTCGCCGGCGCAGAACACGCCCGGTCGGGCCCGCAGCATGAGGTTCTCGTCCATGGCCTCGAAGTGCACGCCGCCGGCACTGCTGATCGCCTCGTCGATCGGCCGCGGCGCGCGCAGCGTGATCGGCAACGACTTCAGCAGAGCGGCCAGCCGCGGCGGATCGGCCAGCGCCTCGCGCGGCACGACCTCGTGCATCAGCGCCGCCTTCGCCCCTTGCAGGCCCAGGCGGGACTTCAGGTGCGTGGCCAGCGAGCGCGGGCCACGCGGATGGGCGATCGCCTGCTGCACCTGCGCCGGCGTGTGCCCGGGCAGCAGGTCGATCCAGAGCGTGGCCTCGCCTGCCGCGTCGATGCGTCGCCGCAGGGCGGCCGACGCGGCGTAGACCAGGCTGCCCTCGACGCCGTAGTCGCTGAGCACGAACTCGCCCGCCTGGCGCCGGCGGACGTCGCCGTCGAGCCACTCGACCGCCACCGCCTTGATCGGCGCACCGGCATGCCGCTCGCGAAGGTGGGCGCTCCAGCCGACCTCGAAGCCGCAGTTCGACGGCACCAGCGGCGCCACGTCGATCCCGGCCGCCTGCAGCCACGGCACCCAGGCGCCGTCGGACCCGAGCCGGGCCCAGCTGCCGCCGCCGAGCGCGAGCACGGTCGCTGCCGGACGCAGCCGGGACTCGCCGGCCGGCGCGCGCAGCCGCAGCGCGCCGTCGTCGGTCCATCCGAGCCAGCGGTGCCGCATGTGGAACTGCACCCCCAGCCCGCGCAACCGGTGCAGCCAGGCGCGCAGCAGCGGCGCGGCCTTCATGTCGGTGGGAAAGACCCGGTTCGAGCTGCCGACGAAGGTGTCGATGCCCAGGCCTGCCGCCCAGTCGCGCACGGCGGCTGGGCCGAAGGCGTCGAGCAGCGGCCGAAGCTCGGCGTTGCGATCGCCGAAACGCGTGACGAAGCGCTCGTGCACCTCGCCGTGGGTCAGGTTCAGGCCGCCGCGGCCGGCGAGCAGGAACTTGCGGCCGGCCGAGGGCATGCCGTCGAAGACGGCCACCGCGACGTTGTGCGCCGCGAGCATGTCGGCGGCCATCAGGCCCGCCGGCCCGGCGCCGATCACGGCCACCGCCGGTGTGCTCGAGTTCATCGCCTCACTGTAAGCTGACGCCGCGGGCACCGACCCATGGGCTGACCCTGCAACCCGGACAAGCCGATGACGCACCACTGGCTGACCACCCTGGCCCTGCTGTCGATGGCTTGGCCGGCGCTGGCCGAATCCACCTGCGAGCGCCGCTCCGGTGCAACCGCGCCGGTCGTGATCGAGCTCTACACCTCGGAGGGCTGCAGTTCCTGCCCGCCCGCCGACCGCTGGCTGTCGACGCTGAAGGGCCGCACCGACCTGCTGCCGATCGCCTTCCACGTCGACTACTGGGACCGGCTCGGCTGGGCCGACCGCTTCGCTTCACCTCGCGTGACGAAGCGCCAGTACGAGCTCGCGCACTTGGCGGGCAGCCCGACGGTCTACACGCCGCAGGTCATCGTCGACGGTCAGGACTGGCGGCGCTGGCCGGCGCTGCCGAAGACCGGCACGCCGTCGCCGATCGCGCTGACGCTGGCGCGCGACGGCGACCAGGTCACCGCGACGATCGTGTCGCCGGGCACGGGCACGCGCCTGGCCGGCTACTGGGTCGTGCTCGAGGACGGTCACTCGAGCCGCGTCTCGGCCGGCGAGAACCGCGGCGAGACGCTGCGCCACGACCACGTCGTGCGGCACTACGAGCCGGTCGGCGTGTGGTCGGGCGCCGGCCCGCGGCGCTGGACGCTGCCGGTGCTGCCCGGCGTCGCCGAGCACCCGCGCCGGGTCGCCTTCGTCGTCACGGATGCGCTGGGCCAGCGCCCGCTGCAGGCGCTGGCGCTGGACTGCTGATCAGCTCCCGCGCAGCGCCGCGCGCAGCTGCTGCCCGATCTCCGGCCGCTCCTTGAACGGGTCGGTCGGGTTGCGCTGCATCATCCGGTCCTCGAGCAGCACCTGCACGCCGCCGAGCGCCTTCGGGTGGCTGTAGATGTAGAAGCGGCGCTCGGCCATCGCGTCGAAGACGAACTGCGCCACCTGCGCGGCAGTCAGCTTGCCGCTGCTGACCGCCTTGTCGCTCATCGCCTGCGCGATCAGCTGGCTCTTGGTCGGCGGCGCGGCGTCCTTCATCGCGTCGGGCCGGTTGCGCTCGCTGCGATGGATGCCGGTGGGCACGAAGAACGGGCACAGCACGTGCGCATGGACCTGCTCGGTCAGCAGCGCGAGGTCCTGGTACAGGGTCTCGCTGATGCTGACCACCGCGCTCTTCGCGGCGTTGTAGACGCCCATGTTCGGCGCGTTCAGCAGCCCGGCCATCGACGCGGTGTTGACGATGTGACCGTGGTACGCCGGGTCGGCCTGGGCGGCGGCCAGCATCAGCGGCGTGAACACGCGCACGCCGTGCGCGACGCCCATCACGTTGACACCGAAGACCCACTCCCAGTCCTTCGCGCTGTGCTCCCAGATCAGGCCGCCGGCACCGACGCCGGCGTTGTTGAACACGAAGTGCGGCGCGCCGAAGCGCTGCATCGTCGCGGCACCCAGCGCCTCGACGTCGGCCGCCTTCGACACGTCGGTGCGCTGCGCCAGCACCTCGGCGCCGGGGCTCTGGACCTCCGCGGCGGCCAGTTCCCGCGCATCGGGCTGCACGTCGGCCATCACGACCTTCATGCCGCAGCGCGCGGCGATGCGCGAGGCCTCCAGGCCGAAGCCCGAGGCCGCGCCGGTGATGACCGCGATGCGGCCGGTCCAATCCTTCATGGGGTCTCCTCGTGTGTTCATCCGTTCGGCATCGCGCGCGCGATCAGGGCGTCCAGCGGCAGCGCCGCCTCGCGCTCGC
>CALJUI010000230.1 GCA_937975735.1 uncultured Rubrivivax sp. | reverse complement strand
GCGTCGGCGATGTGGCGGAGGTGGCCGCAGTCCTGGCTGAGGATGGCCACGCCCTTGCCGCGCGTGACGTAGCCGCCGATCGGGTCCGGCGGCACCGGCCGGCAGCAGCGCGCCAGGCTGGTCATCAGCGAGTCGACACCCACGACGAGCACGCCGCCGCCGGTGCGGCGCGAGCGCTGCAGCGCCATCGATTCCTGCGGCGCCTGCTGCGTCTCGACCGGTGGGCGCAGCCACTGCTCGATGTGGCGCAGCGAATACTCGTCCTTGCCGACCACCTCGAACAGCGCGTCGGCGCCCTTGAAGCCGAGCTGTTCTGCCAGATGGTCGAGCTTGACCGCGGTGCGGCCCTCCCGCTGCAGCAGCTTCTCGACGAGCTCGCGGCCGCGCGCGATCGTCTCGCCCTGGGCTCGCGCATTGAACCAGGCGCGGACCTTGGCGCGCGAACGCGCGCCGGCGATGAAGCCGAGCTCCGGGTTGAGCCAGTCGAGCGAGGGCCCGCCCTCCTTCGCCGTCAGGACCTCGACCGTCTGGCCGTTGGCCAGCGGCGTGTTCAGCGGCACCAGCGCGCCGTCGACGCGCGCGCCCCGGCAGCGGTGGCCGAGATCGGTGTGCAGGTGGTAGGCGAAGTCGATCGGCGTGCCGCCGGCCGGCAGCTCGATGATCGTCGCCTGCGGCGTGAAGACGTAGATGCGGTCGTCCGCCCCGGCGCCCGAGGCCGGCGCGGCGACGTCGCGCTCCCAGGCCAGCAGCTGGCGCAGCACGGTCTTGCGCGCCTCGGCCACCCGCTCCTCGAACTCGCCGGCCGCGGCCACGCCGCCGTAGCCGCGCACGCCCGCCTCCTTGTAGGCCCAGTGCGCGGCGACGCCGAACTCGGCGTGCTCGTGCATCGCCCGCGTGCGGATCTGGACCTCGACGGGCCGGCCGTCGTCGGTCATCACCACGCAGTGCAGCGACTGGTAGCCGTTCGGCTTGGGCCGCGCGATGTAGTCGTCGAACTCCGCCGCCAGCGAGTCGAAGCGCTGCTGCACGCAGGCCAGTGCCGCGTAGCAGGCCGGCACGTCGTCGACGACGACCCGCAGCGCGCGCACGTCGAAGACCTGCTCGAACGGCAGCTGCTTGCCGCGCATCTTCTTCCAGATGCTGTAGATGTGCTTGGGCCGCCCCTGCACGTCGGCAGGCAGCCCCTGCGCGGCCAGCAGCTCGGCGACCTGCGAGCGGACCGCCTCCACGCCGGCCTCGCGCTCGACACGCCTCTCGTCGAGCAGCCCGGCGATCCGCCGGTACTCCTGGGGTTGCAGGATGCGGAAGGCCAGGTCCTCCAGTTCCCACTTGATCTGCCAGATGCCCAGCCGGTTGGCCAGCGGCGCGAAGATCTGCTGGGCCTCCTCGGCCAGCACCTGCGGGCAATCCAGGTGGCCGCTCGTGAAGTGGCGCAGCGTCTGCAGCCGCGACGCCAGGCGCAGCAGCACGACGCGCAGGTCGCGCGAGAAGGCGAGCAGCATCTTGCGCACGCGTTCGAGCTGCTCGGCGCGCACCGCCGCGCTCGCCTCGCCGCCGACCGAAGCGCCGCGAACCGCGCGCTGGGCCTGCACGAGCTGCCGCGTGTGCGCAACGAGGCGACCGTAGGATTCGCCGAAGGCCTTGGCGATCACCTCGTCGGGTTTGGCGAGGAAGTCACCGGCGTAGACCAGGAAGGCCGCGGCCTGCACCGCCGGCGCCGCACCGATCTCGGCAATCAGCCGCGCCACGCCCTGGGCGTGCGCGAACGCGTCCTCGCCGGTGTCCAGCGGGTGGCCGGCGAGCAGCGGCTCGGCGAAGGCACGCGCGCGGATCAGGGCGCGCTGACCTTCGTCCTGTCCGAGTTCGTGGTCGTAGAGCTCGACGATCGGCGCGGTGTCGGCGGCCGCGCGGCTGGCGCTGCGCGTCTTCACGGCGCGCGCAGGAAGTCCCCCACGACCTGGCGCTGGTCGGCCTGCACCAGCATCGGCGCGTGGCCGACGCCGGCGAATTCGTGCAGCGTGGCGCGTGGGCCGCGCTGCGTCATCTCGACCGCGGTGTCGTGCGACAGCAGGTCGGACTCGGCGCCGCGCAGCAGCAGGGTCGGGCAGTTCACGCGGTCGTAGCTCTGCCACAGCATCGCCTCGCCCGCCGCGGCGATCTCCGGCGTGACGGCGCGGAACGGCACCGCGATCGCCGGGTCGTAGTGCGGCTTGAAACCGTCGCCGTCGGGCATCAGCTGGGGCCGGGTCAGTTCGATCCACTGCGCGCGGGTGTGCGGGCCGAACCCCTGCGAGATCGCCTGCAGCGCGTCCGCCGCCTCCTCCACCGTGGCCCAGTGCGCCGGCTGGCCCAGGTAGCCGCCGATGCGGCGGATCGCCTCCCACTGGATCACCGGGCCGACGTCGTTGAGCACCAGCCGGCGGACCGGCGAGCCCTTCAACCCGGCCACGCCGAGCCCGATCAGCCCGCCCATCGAGGTGCCCACCCAGTCCACCTGGCCGGCGTCCAGCCGAGCGAGCAGCGTCACCATGTCGGCGACATAGGCCGGCACCTGGTAGCCCGCCGGGTCTTCCAGCCAGTGCGACCGGCCACGGCCGACGACGTCGGGGCAGACCACGCGGTACTCGTCGCACAGGTCGCGGGCCAGCGCGTCGAAGTCGCGTCCCTGGCGCGACAGGCCGTGCACGCAGATCACGACGCGCGGGTTGGCCGGGTCGCCCCATTCCCAGTAGGCCATGCGATGCAGGCCGCGGGTGTCGAGGCATTGGACGTCGCGAAGGCGGGGGGAGGCGGCATAGCTCATCGCGATAATGATGCCAGCAACGAACTGGAGGAACGCACATGCTCAAAGGAAAGACCGCCCTCGTCACGGGCTCGACGAGCGGGATCGGACTCGGCATCGCGAAGGCGCTCGCCGCGCAGGGGGCCAACGTGATGCTCAACGGCTTCGGCGATGTCGACGGGCCGAAGGCCGAGGTCGCCGCGCATGGCGTGAAGGTCGGCCATCACGGTGCCGACATGAGCCGACCGGCCGAGATCGAGGCGATGATGGCGGCCTGCGAGAAGACCCTCGGCCCGGTCGACATCCTCGTCAACAACGCCGGCATCCAGCATGTCGCGAACATCGAGGACTTCCCGCCGGAGCGCTGGGACGCGGTGATCGCGATCAACCTGAGCTCGGCCTTCCACACGATGCGGCTGGCGCTGCCGGGCATGAAGGCGCGCAACTGGGGCCGCATCCTCAACGTCGCGTCGGCGCACGGCCTGGTGGCGTCGGTGCAGAAGTCGGCCTACGTCGCGTCCAAGCACGGCATCGTGGGCCTGACCAAGGTCGCTGCGCTCGAGACCGCGACCACTGGCGTCACGGTCAACGCGATCTGCCCCGGCTGGGTGCTCACGCCGCTGGTGCAGAAGCAGGTCGACGCGCGCGCGCAGAAGGACGGCGTCGACAACGAGGAGGCGAAGAAGCGGCTGCTCGGCGACAAGCAGCCCTCGCTGCAGTTCGTCACGCCCGACCAGCTCGGCGGCCTCGCGGTCTTCCTGTGCTCGCCGGCCGCCGACCAGGTGCGCGGCGTGGCCTGGAACATGGACGGCGGCTGGGTTGCCCAGTGAGGTGGCTCCCGGTCAGCGGGTGAGCTGCACGCTGCCGTTGACCGAGACGAGCACGGTGGCCTTGCCGGCCTCGGCGGGCAGCGCCTCGTCGGCACCCATCGCCGACGCGCTGCGGGCGCGGGCCATCGCCAGCGGCACCGGCGGCTGCGCGTCGACGCCGCCGAGGTGCACCTCGCGCAGCAGGTAGCCGGTGAAGCCGAACTGCCGCGCCGTTTCGGCGGCGCGGGCGCGGAAACGCTCGATCGCCGCCGCACTCACCTCGCCCTCGACCTTCTCGCGCGCCTCGCGCGACAGCGAATGGCCGACGCGCGCGATCGTCATCGTCTGGATTCGTCCGGCGAGCTGGGCGATCGCCGGCATGTCGCGTCCCTCGACGATCAGCTCGGCCTGCCCGATCCAACCCTGGCTGCCGCCCTTGGGCGCGTAGCGGGGGTGCAGCGAGAACTGCCCCGTGCGCACGTCCAGCTCCCCCGGCCGCGCGGCGCGGCGCGCCTCGGCCAGCGCGGTGTCGAGCGCCTGCTTGAGCTGCGCCTGCACGGCGGCCGCCTCGGGCCCCTCGCGCGAAGTCGAGAAGACCACGCTCATCAGGTCCCGCGGCACTTCGGCGGAGGCCGACGCGCTCAGGTGGATCACGTTCTGCGGCGGCGGCGTCTGCGCGGCCACCGGCAGGACCAGCAGCGACAGCGTCGCGGCGATGGGTTTCAGCAACATCGGCACACCTCGTGATTCGGCTTGAAGTCCGCCGTCCGCGAACCCCGTCACGTCTGAGACCAGGGCCCGCCGGGCGGTGCCGAAAGACTTGTAACAGATGGTCATGGCGACCCGGAGGGCCTTCGCAAACCCCTCCACAATGCGGTTGTTACATTTCAGGGAGCGCCTCATGAGCACCTCGACGCACAGCCGTCCAGACCGCATTGTCGTCGTCGACGACGATGCGCGCATTCGCGACCTGCTGCGTCGCTACCTGGCCCAGGAGGGTTTCGAGGTCCTGCTCGCCGAGGACGCCAAGACGCTGAACCGCGTGCTCACCCGCGACACCGTCGACCTGATCGTGCTGGACCTGATGCTGCCCGGCGAGGACGGCCTGTCGATCTGCCGGCGCCTGCGCGCCGCCAACGACCCGACGCCGATCATCATGCTGACGGCCAAGGTCGAGGACGTCGACCGCATCGTCGGCCTGGAGGTCGGGGCCGACGACTACCTGCCCAAGCCCTTCAACCCGCGCGAACTGCTGGCGCGCATCCACGCGGTATTGCGCCGCCGCCCGCCGCCGGAAGCCCCGGGCGCGCCGTCGAAGGAGGCCCAGGTGGTGACCTTCGGGCCGTTCGAGTTCGACCTGTCGCTGCGCCGCCTGACCAAGGACGGCGAGCAGATCGCGCTGACCACCGGCGAGTTCTCGATGCTCAAGGCGCTGGTGCGCCATCCTCGCCAGCCGCTGTCGCGCGACAAGCTCGCCCAGCTGGCGCGCGGGCGCGAGTTCGAGCCCTTCGACCGCAGCCTGGACGTGCAGATCTCGCGCCTGCGCAAGATGCTCGAGCCGGACCCTGCGCAGCCGCGCTACATCCAGACCGTCTGGGGCGTGGGCTACGTCTTCGTGCCGGACGGCGCGAGCTGAACGCCAGCGCGCGCTTGACGTCCTGAATGTCGCGCCAGCCCGTTGCGCTGAGCCTGTTCTGGCGCACCTTTTTCTATCTCGCCATCCTGCTGGCGGGCGGCATCTTCGCGTGGGTGCAGACACTGCGTGCGCTCGAGTTCGAGCCGAGCGCGGCGAAGACCGCGCAGCAGATCGCCGCACTGGTCAACCTGTCGCGCTCGGCGCTGCGACAGGCCGACAACATCACCCGCGTGGCGCTGATGAAGTCGATGAGCGACCAGGCCGTCGTGCGCGTCGCGCCGCAGGAGCGCGGCGACCAGTGGGAGCCCTTCGAGGTCGACCGCTTCACGCGCCGCGTCGGCCAGGAGCTGCGCGAGAGCCTGGGCCCGGGCACGGTGGTCGCGCAGAAGGTCAACGGCCAGGCCGGGCTGTGGGTCGGCTTCACGATCGAGAACGATCGCTACTGGCTGCAGGCCGAATCCGGACCGGTGAGCCCGCTGACCAGCTCGACCTGGTTCGTCTGGATCGGCATCGCGATCGTCGCGACCCTGCTCGGCTCCGTCGGCATCGCGCGGCTGATCAACCGGCCGCTGCGCGACCTGTCCTTCGCCGCCAGCCGGATCCGTGAAGGCGACCTCGAGTCGCGCCTGGACGAGAACACCCTGACCAGCGAGATCCGCGAGGTCAACATGGGCTTCAACCGCATGGCGCGCGAGCTCGCCAAGGTCGAGGAGGACCGTGCGGTGATGCTGGCCGGCATCAGCCACGACCTGCGCACGCCGCTGGCCCGGCTGCGCCTCGAGACCGAGATGAGCGTGTCCGACGAGGAGGCCAAGCGCAACATGGCGCTGGACATCGACCAGCTCGACGCCATCATCGACAAGTTCATGGACTACGCCCGCCCGGGCGAGACCCAGCTGCGGCCGGTGCTGCTGGCGCAGCTGATCGACCGCGAGATCGCGACCTTCCGCGACCCGACGCAGATCCGCATCACCTCGCGCGTGGCGATCGACCTGCAGGTGCTGGCCGACGAGACCGAACTCGGCCGCGTCTTCGCGAACCTGTTCGAGAACGCGCGCCGCTACGGACGCGGCACGATGACCGGCATCGCCGAGGTCGCGGTCAGCTACGTGCGCACCGGGCCCTGGGTGATCGTCACCGTGCGCGACCACGGCCCTGGTGTCGCGCCGTCCAAGCTCGGCCAGCTCACGACCCCGTTCTTCCGCGGCGACGCCGCACGCACCGCGGCCACCGGCGCCGGCCTCGGCCTGGCGATCGTCGAGAAGGCGATGCAGCGCATGGGCGGCAGCCTGGAGCTGTCCAACGCCCAGGACGGCGGCCTGCTGGTGCACGTGCGGCTGCGCCGCGCCGGCTGAGCGCCGCTCAGGCCGGGCGCCGCAGCTCGGCGGCGATTTCGCCCAGCGCCGCCTCGTCGAGCGTCTCGCGCGCCAGCAGTTCGCGGGCACCGCGGTCGAGCACCGCCCGGTGCCGCTCGAGCAGCGCGGTGGCCTGCGCGAAGCCGCCGGCGACGATCTCCCGCACCGCCTCGTCGATCCGCTGCTGCGTCGCCGGCCCGACCGGACGTCCGCCGGTGTGCGGCCCCGCGACGTCGAGGAAGCGCGCCGGCGGCGCCTCGTAGGCGACGTGCCCGAGCGCCTCGACCATGCCGTAGCGCGTGACCATGTCGCGCGCGATGTCGGTGACCTTGGCGAGGTCGTCGGCGGCGCCGGTCGACAGGTGGCCGAAGACCAGCTTCTCCGCCGCCCGCCCGCCGAGCAGCACCGCGATCTTGCGCTCGAGTTCCTCGCGCGTCATCAGGAAGCGGTCCTCGGTCGGGCGCTGGATCGTGTAGCCGAGCGCGCCGATGCCACGCGGGATGATCGACACCTTGTGTACCGGGTCGCTGCCCGGCAGCGCCAGCGCGACCAGCGCATGGCCCATCTCGTGCGTCGCGACGACCTCGCGCTCGCGCGGGTTGAGCACCCGGTTCTTCTTCTCGAGCCCGGCGACGATGCGCTCGACGGCGACCGTGAAGTCGACCAGCGTCACCTCCTGCGCGCCCCGGCGGGTCGCCGCCAGCGCCGCCTCGTTGCACAGGTTGGCCAGATCGGCGCCCGAGAAGCCCGTCGTCAGCGCCGCCACCTGCTCCAGGTCGACCTCGGCGCCCATCCGGATCCTGCGCGCGTGCACGCGCAGGATCTGCACCCGCCCGGCCTTGTCCGGGCGATCGACCAGCACCTGGCGGTCGAAGCGGCCGGCGCGCAGCAGCGCCGGGTCGAGGATCTCGGGCCGGTTCGTCGCGGCCAGCAGCACCACGCCGCTGGCGCTGTCGAAGCCGTCGAGTTCGGCCAGCAGTTGGTTCAGCGTCTGCTCGCGCTCGTCGTGCCCGCCCATCGCGCCGGACACGCCGCGCGCGCGGCCGAGCGCGTCGAGCTCGTCGATGAAGATGATCGCCGGCGCCTTCGCGCGCGCCTGCTCGAACAGGTCGCGCACGCGCGCGGCACCGACGCCGACGAACATCTCGACGAACTCGCTGCCGGAAATGCTGAAGAACGCGACGCCGGCCTCGCCGGCGACCGCCTTGGCCAACAGCGTCTTGCCGGTCCCCGGCGGGCCGACCAGCAGCACGCCCTTGGGCATGCGCCCGCCCAGCCGCCCGTAGTCCCGCGGGTCCTTCAGGAAGGACACGATCTCCTGCAGTTCGGCCTTGGCTTCGTCGACGCCGGCGACATCGGCGAAGCTCACGCCGGTGTCGGTCTCGACGTAGACCTTGGCGCGGCTCTTGCCGATGCTCATGAAGCCGCCCATGCCCTGCTTCTCGGCCAGCCGCCGGATCACGAAGTACCACAGGCCGAAGAAGACCAGCGCGGGCAGCACCCACGACATCAGGTCGCGCAGCAGCGTGCTCTCGACGACGCGGGTGTAGGGCACGCCGTACTTCTCGAGCCGCTCCGCCATCGCCGGCTCGACACGGGTCGCGACGATCGTCGTCTTGCCGTTCGCCTCGGGCGTCTTCAGGCGCCCGGTGATCGTCGTCTCGCCGACGACCACGTCGGCGACGCGACCGTCGGCCAGCGCGCGCTCGAACTCGCTGTAGGGCACCGGCTCGACGGTGCGCTGCGTCTGCCACAGGTTCTGAAGCGTCAGCAGCGCCAGCATCGCCAGCAGCCAATAGCCGACGTTCCAGCGCGTCTTCAGGTCGGGGGCGGGCGCCGGCATCGACCGGACCTCACTCGAGCCCGGCGCGACGCAGCCGCGCGCGCATCAGGTCGATCTGCTCGTGCAGGTCGGCCACCAGCGCGGCCAGCTCGGGCACCGCGTCGAAGTCCCGCTCCAGCCGCCGCATCAGGCGCACCCGGCGCAGCACGAGAAGGTCGAAGCGCCACTCCTCGGTCGGGTGGCCGGCGACCGGCAGCAGGCCCTCGTCGACGCAGCGACGCACCCACTGCGGGCTGACCGCCGCGGCACGGCAGAGGTCGTCGAGGGTCAGCCATTCGGCGATCTTGTTCATCAGGCGGCTCCTCGCTCGGCTTCTGCTCGAGCGACCTGGCGTGCGTCGAAGTCGGGCAGTTCATGCGCCATCGCCTCGTAGTGTCGGCGCGCGCGCGGATCCAGCCCGCTCGGCAGCCAGACCCGCACCAGCAGTTCGAGGTCACCCGGCGTCTTGCCCGGCAGGCCCTTGCCGCGCACGGTCAGCGTCCGGCCGGATTGAGCGCCGGCCGGCACCCGCACCTTCAGCGTGCTGCCGTCGGGCAGTTCGACCGGCACCACGGCGCCCAGCGCGGCCTCCCAGGGCGCCACGGGCAGGTCGGCGACCAGGGTCGCGCCGTCGACGCGGAAGCGCGGGTGCGGCCGCAACTGCACCTCGAGGAAGAGGTCGCCCGGCGGCTGCCCCGCCCCGCCCTGCCCGGCCAGCCGGATCAGCTGGCCCGGCCGCACGCCGGCGGGGATGTTGACCTCCAGGCTGCGCTCGACCAGGCGCACATGGCCGTCGGCCCCCAGCGTCGGGTTGCGCAGCGTGATCTGCCGAGTCGCACCGCGCCAGGCGTCCTCCAGATCGAGCAGCACGCGAGCATGGTGGTCCTCGCCGCGCCGGCCGTCGCCGGGAGGACGACGACCGGCGCCGCCACGCGCGGCTGCGCGACCGAACAGCTCCGAGAAGAATTCGCTGAAGTCGCCCGCCTCCTCGAAGCCACGGCCGCTGAACTCGAATCCGGCATCCCAATCCGGCGGCGGCGTGAAGCGCTCGCCCGGCCGGCGACCCTGGCCGATGGCGTCGTAGGCGGCGCGGCGTTCGGGGTCCGACAGCACGGCGTAGGCCTCGTTGACCTCGCTCATGCGCGCGGCCGCGTCGGGCGCCTTGCTGACGTCCGGGTGGTACTTGCGCGCGAGCCGGCGGAAGGCCTTCTTGACCTCGTCCGCCGTCGCCTCGCGCGCCACGCCGAGCACGCCGTAGTAGTCCTTGAACTCCAATTTGCGCTCCCTCAAACATCCAACTGGGGGCACCCGGCAAGTGCTTCAAGAGGTCTTGAAACCTCTGGCGACCGACCCTAGCTTGAGCAGTATCGGGGCCGTGCAAGGCGCCGACATTCACCCTGACTGGAGGATTGATCATGTACCGAAGCCTGTTTTCCCGCGACATGTTCGGCGACCTCGATCGCCTGCAGCGCGAGATGAACACCCTGTTCGACCTGTCGCCCGGCATTCGCGGTTTCGGCCGTGGCGGCTATCCGGCACTCAACGTCGGCACGACGCCGAGTTCGGTCGAGGTCTGGGCATTCGCGCCGGGCCTCGAGCCGTCGACGATCAATGTCGACCTGGAGCGCGGCGTGCTGAGCGTCAGCGGCGAGCGCGCGTCCGCGCTGCCGAAGGACGACAAGACGACGCTGCACCTGAACGAGCGCTTCGCCGGCCGCTTCCGCCGTGTCGTCAGCCTGCCCGACGACGTCGACCCGAACGCGGTGACCGCGACCTATCGCGATGGCGTGCTGCACGTCAGCATCAAGAAGCGCGAATCGGCGCAGCCGCGTCGCATCGAAGTCCACTGATCCGATCGCAAGGAGGACACCATGAACCAAGTCACCCGTACATCCGACCGCGCCGACGACAAGGCGGCTGCCCGCCGCGACGAGCCGGCGCTGCTGCCACCGGTCGACGTGGTCGAGGACAGCACCGGCATCACGCTGTATGCCGACCTGCCCGGCGTGCCGAAGGACCGCCTGCACCTGCGCGTCGACGGCGATCAGCTCGCCATCGAGGCCGAGGCGGTGCTGACGATGCCCGAGGGCCTGGCCCCGAACCACGCCGAGGTCAAGCTGTCTCAATACCGCCGCACCTTCACGCTGAGCAAGGAGCTCGACGCCGACAAGGTCAGCGCCGAACTCAGCCAGGGCGTTCTGCGCGTGCGCATCCCGAAGGCCGAACACGCCCAGCCGAGGAAGGTGTCGGTCCAGGTCGCCTGACGGAGGCCACGATGAAGGTCGATGATCTCCGCGATGGCCTGGGTGCCTTCTGGGACTCGTTGGCCGAGGGCTGGGACCGCCTGCGGCGCTCCGCGGCCGGTGCGCTGACCCGGTACCGCCCGGGCGGGCAATCGAACCTGCCGGCCCCGGCCGACATCGACGATGCCGGCTGGATGCCGGACCTCGGCTGGGCGATGATCGGCGGCGACGTCTTCGAGGACGAGCGCCGCATCGTCGTTCGGCTGGAGGCGCCGGGACTCGACAAGGGCGACTTCGAACTCCAGGTCGAGTCCGACGTGCTGGTCGTGCGCGGCGAGAAGCGCTTCGAGCGCGAGAGCAGCGAAGGCCGCTGGCGCATGTTGCAGTGCGCCTACGGCAGCTTCCAGCGCCGCGTCCCGCTGCCGGCCCGCGTGCGCGGCGAAGACGCGCGCGCGACCTATCGCAATGGCGTGCTGCGGATCGAGCTGCCGAAGGCCGAGCCGAGCCGGCCTCGGCGGGTCGCGATCGACGTGCGCTGATCGAGGCGTCAGCCGGCGGCGCGGGCCAGCAGCACCACGGCCCGCGCCTCGATCGCCCGTCCCTCGCCCACGGGCCCCATCTTCTCGGCCGTCTTGGCCTTGACGTTGACCGCGTCCGCATCCAGACCGAGCAAAGCGGCGATGCGCGTGCGCATCGCCTCGATGTGCGGCGCCATCTTCGGCGCCTGCGCGACGATCGTGCTGTCCAGGTTGACCGGCTGCCAGCCCGCGGCCCGCACGCGCGCGAGCGCACCGCGCAGCAGCTCGGCCGAGTCGGCGCCGCGGTGCGCCGGATCGGTGTCGGGAAAGTGGCGACCGATGTCGCCGAGACCGGCGGCGCCGAGCAGCGCGTCGGTGATCGCGTGCAGCAGCGCGTCGGCGTCGCTGTGACCGAGCAGCCCGTGCGAGTGCGGGATGGTCACGCCGCCGAGCACCAGCGGCCGGCCGGTGACCAGGGCGTGCACGTCCCAGCCTTCGCCGATGCGGATCGCGGGCAAGGTCATCGTGTCTCCAGCAGGCGAGCGGCGAGCGCGAAGTCGCCCGGCCAGGTGAGCTTGAAGTTTTCGGCCGAGCCCTCGACCAGCCGCGGCGCCAGGCCCAGCGCCTCGACCGCGCTGGCTTCGTCGGTCACGTCCGGCCCGGCCGCGGCCAGCGCACGGTCGAGCAGGCCCAGGCGGAACATCTGGGGCGTCTGCGCCAGCCACTTGTCGCGGCGGTCCAGCGTCGCCGCGACCCGGCCTGCCTCGGCCTGCTTCAGCGTGTCGGCCAGCGGCATGGCCAGCAGGCCGCCGACCTGATCGTCGGTGCAGGCGTCGATCAGTCGGTCGACCCACTCAGGGCGCAGCAGGCCGCGCGCCGCGTCGTGCACCAGCACCCAGTCGTCGTCACCGGCGCCGAGGGAACGCAGCGCCTGCAGCCCGGCGGCGACGCTGGCGGCCCGCGTTTCGCCGCCGACCCGGGCGACCCAAGGCGCCGGGTGCGCCGGCACCAGCGTCTCGAACTGCCGGTCCTGCGGCGCCAGCACCACCAGCGTGCCCCGCAGCCGCGGCACCGCGGCCAGCGCGGCCAGCGTGTGGGCGACCAGAGGACGACCGGCGAGCGGCACGTACTGCTTCGGTCCGTCGGTGCCGGCACGGACGCCGATTCCGGCACAGGGCACCAGGGCGAAGCAAGTCATGGGGCGATTCTAGAATCGAGCGCTTCATGCAGTTGCCCTCGATCGCCCCCGGCAAGCGCTTCACGCTGCCGCGCCCCACCGGCAGCGCCGACGCGCTGCTGCTGGCCCGGATGGCGCGCCGCCACGCCGACGAGCGGCGCCTGCTCGCCATCGTCTGCGCCGCGCCGTCGGACGCGCAGCGCCTTGCCGACGAGCTGCCGTTCTTCGAACCCGGACTGCGCCTGGCGCTCTTCCCCGACTGGGAGACGCTGCCCTACGACACCTTCAGCCCCCACCAGGACCTGATCTCGGATCGGCTCGCGACGCTGTGGCGCGTGCTGCAGGGCGAGGTCGACGTGCTGCTGCTGCCGGCCACCACCGCGCTCACGCGCCTGGCGCCGCCGACCTTCCTCGCCGGCACGACCTTCCACTTCAAGCAGAAGTCCCGGCTCGACGAGGCGCGGCTGAAGGCCCAGCTGACGCTGGCCGGCTACGAGCACGTCAGCCAGGTCGTGTCGCCGGGCGAATACGCGGTGCGCGGCGGCCTGATCGATCTGTTCCCGATGGGCTCGCCAGTGCCCTACCGGGTCGATCTGTTCGACGACGAGGTCGACTCGATCCGCACCTTCGATCCCGACAGCCAGCGCAGCCTGTATCCGGTGCCCGAGGTGCGGCTGCTGCCCGGCCGCGAGTTCCCGATGGACGAGGCCTCGCGCACGGCATTCCGCGCGCGCTGGCGCGAGAAGCTCGAAGGCGATCCGACACGCTCGCGCATCTACAAGGACATCGCCCAGGGCATCGCCACCGGCGGCATCGAGTACTACCTGCCGCTGTTCTTCGACCGGACCGCGACGCTGTTCGACTACCTCGGCGCGGGCGGCGAGCACCCGGCGGCGCTGGTGCTGCACGGCGAGGTCACCGAGGCATTGGAACGCTTCTGGACCGACACCCGCGAGCGCCACCGCTTCCTGCAGCACGACCCCGAGCGGCCGCTGCTGCCGCCGGAGGAGATCTTCCTGCGCGTCGACGGATTCTTCCAGCTGACGCAGCCGCTGGCAACGCTGATGCTGCGCGGCGACGAACCGCTGACCTGGGCGCGTCCACTGCCCGACGTGGCGGTCGACCGCGCGGCCACCGAGCCGCTGGCCGCGCTCGAACGCCACCTGGCCGGCACGCCGCACCGCGTGCTGCTGGTCGCCGAGAGCGAGGGCCGGCGCGAGAGCCTGCTCGACCTGCTGCGCGACCACCACATCCAGGTGCCGAGCGCGGCCTCGCTGGCCGACTTCGTCGGCGGCGACGAGCGCCTGGCGATCGCCGCCGCGCCGCTGGCCGAAGGCTTCTTCTGGCACGAGCCGGACGACGGTGTCGCGATCCAGTTCATCACCGAGACCGAGCTCTTCGCGACCACGCCGCAGGCCCGCCGTCGCCGCAAGCAGGAGCAGGTGTCGAGCGTCGACGCGCTGATCAAGGATCTGTCGGAGCTGAAGGTCGGCGACCCCGTCGTGCATCTGAACCACGGCATCGGGCGCTACCAGGGGCTGGTGCACATCGACCTGGGCGAAGGCGACAGCGAGTTCCTGCATCTGGAGTACGCCGACAAGGCGACGCTGTACGTGCCGGTGTCGCAGCTGCACCTGATCGGACGGTATACCGGCGTCAGCGCCGAAGAGGCGCCGCTGCACAGGCTCGGCTCGGGCCAGTGGGACAAGGCGCGGCGCAAGGCCGCCGAGCAGGTGCGCGACACCGCCGCCGAGCTGCTCGACCTCTACGCGCGCCGTGCCGCCCGCGAGGGCTTCGCGCACCGCTTCACGCCGCACGACTACGAAGCCTTCGCGACCAGCTTCGGCTTCGAGGAGACGGCCGACCAGCGCGCCGCGATCCACGCGGTGATCCAGGACCTGATCAGCCCGAAGCCGATGGACCGTCTGGTCTGCGGCGACGTCGGCTTCGGCAAGACCGAGGTCGCGCTGCGCGCGGCCTTCGTCGCGGTGCACGGCGGCAAGCAGGTGGCGATCCTGGCGCCGACGACGCTGCTGGCCGAGCAGCACTACCAGACCATCGTCGACCGCTTCGGGCCCTGGCCGGTGAAGGTCGCCGAGCTGTCGCGCTTCCGGAGCGGCAAGGAGGTCAAGGCGGCGCTGGAGGGCCTGGAGGCCGGCAGCATCGACATCGTCGTCGGCACCCACAAGCTGCTGTCGCCGGACGTCAAGTTCAAGCGCCTGGGCCTGCTGATCATCGACGAGGAGCACCGCTTCGGCGTGCGCCACAAGGAGGCGGTGAAGGCGATGCGCGCCGAGGTCGACGTGCTGACGCTGACCGCCACGCCGATCCCGCGCACGCTGGGCATGGCGCTCGAGGGCCTGCGCGACCTGAGCGTGATCGCCACCGCGCCGCAGCGCCGCCTCGCGATCAAGACCTTCGTGCGCAGCGAGTCCAGCGGCACGATCCGCGAGGCGGTGCTGCGCGAGCTCAAGCGCGGCGGGCAGGTCTACTTCCTGCACAACGAGGTCGAGACCATCGAGCACCGGCGCGAGAAGCTCGCCGAGCTGCTGCCCGAGGCGCGCATCGCGGTCGCCCACGGCCAGCTGCCCGAGCGCGAGCTCGAGCGCGTGATGCGCGACTTCGTCGCCCAGCGCCACAACCTGCTGCTGTGCTCGACGATCATCGAGACCGGCATCGACGTGCCCACGGCCAACACCATCGTCATCAGCCGCGCCGACAAGTTCGGCCTGGCCCAGCTGCACCAACTGCGCGGCCGCGTCGGCCGCAGCCACCACCAGGCCTACGCCTACCTGATGGTGCCGGACCTGGAGGGTCTGACGAAGCAGGCGGCGCAGCGGCTGGAGGCGATCCAGCAGATGGAGGAGCTCGGCTCGGGCTTCTACCTGGCGATGCACGACCTGGAGATCCGCGGTGCCGGCGAAGTGCTCGGAGAGAACCAGAGCGGCAACATGATGGAGGTCGGCTTCCAGCTCTACAACGACATGCTCGCCGAGGCGGTGCGCTCGCTGAAGGCCGGCCAGGAGCCCGACCTGCTCAGCCCGAGCCACGCGACGACCGAGGTCAACCTGCACGCGCCGGCGCTGCTCACCGACGCCTACTGCGGCGACGTGCACGTCCGCCTGTCGCTGTACAAGCGCCTGGCCAGCGCCGAGGGCGCGCGCCAGATCGATGCGCTGCTGGAGGAGATCACCGATCGCTTCGGCAAGCTGCCGCCGCAGGGCCAGGTGCTGTTCGACACGCATCGGCTGCGCGTGCTGGCCAAGCCCTACGGCGTGCTGAAGATCGACGCCGGGCCGAAGCTGATGCAGATCGTGTTCCGCCCGAACCCGCCGATCGACCCGATGCGCATCATCGAGCTCGTGCAGAAGAACCGAGCGATCAAGCTCGCCGGCAACGACAAGCTGCGCATCGAGCGCGAGATCGCCGAGCCGGCGGCGCGCGCGCAGTTCGTCCGCGACCTGCTGCGCGGGCTGGGCCAGCCCGCCGCCGTGGCCTCGTCGTGAACGGCTAGCGGAAGAACTGCGCCGGGAAAGGCCCGTTCGGGCCCATGCACTGGCCGGTGTAGCTGCGATGGTCGGGCGCCGGATGCATGTCGCAGTTGGCGGTGCCCATCACCCGGCCCTGCACCTGCAGGGTCAGCGCCAGCCGCAGCACCTGGCCGTCGAACTGGCCATGGCCCTCGCCCATCGGCTGGCCACCGGCCTGGGCGGTGAAGTAGACGTCGCGGCCATCCTGCTCGAAGTGATAGACCTCACCGGTGTTCGTGCGCCACATGCCGGCGATGTCCGGCACCGCGGCGGTCGCGGCTGGCCGGGCAGCCGGCTGCACCGGTGCCACCGCCGGCCCGGGCCCGACCGGCAGCGGATCGATGGGCAGCGGCTCGTCGAACTCGCCTTCGCTGAACAGCCCGGCGACGACCAGGACACCGAGCGCGCCGGCACCGATCCAGACCCAGCGCCCCTTGCCTGCCGGCGCCGGCGCCGGGACCGGCGGCGGAGACGGCGCCGGCGGATCGAGACGGCCCAGGCCGGGCACCTTCTCGAGCGCCTCGATCAGGCGCTGCAGGTCGCCGCGCCAGCGGCTGTCCGACATGTCCAGCGCCTGACGCCGAACGAGCGCATCGAGATCGTCCGGCAGGTCCTGCGCCGACGGCATCGCCGCCCCCTCGAGCAGCACCGGGATCACCCGCACGTCGCGCGCGAGCGCGGTGGCGATCTCCTGCCGGATCCAGTCGTTCGGATCGTCCAGCCGCCGCTTCCCGTGCGGGTCGCGCATGTCGAGCCAGCTCGGGCCGATCAGCACCAGCATCACGCTGCAGGCCTCGAGCGCACGCTCCAGCGAGCGCGTGAAGTCGACGCCGGGGTCGATGCCTTCGATGTCGCGGAAGATCGCCTGCGCGCCGAAGGCCTGCGCCAGGTCGTCGGCCAGTCGACCGGCCGCGTGGCGCGACTCGTCGCGCCGATAGCTGATGAAGATGCCTGCGCCCATGTCCCTAACCTCAGGCGCAGTCTAGGCCGCATGGACAAGAATGCCCACCCCTAGCGGCCAGCGGAGGGCGCGCTGTTAGCATCGGCGCCCACATGGAAACCGCCGTCGAAGTTCAACCGGGCCTGTTCGTGCGCGGTTTCACGCCGCCCTGGCCGCTGTCGCGCTTCAAGCTGGTCGCGTTCGACATGGACTCGACGCTGATCAACATCGAGTGCGTGGACGAGATCGCCGCCGCCGCCGGCCGCAAGGCCGAGGTCGCCGCGATCACCGAGGCCGCGATGCGCGGCGAGCTCAGCGACTACAAGGACAGCCTGCGCCGCCGGCTGGCCCTGCTCCAGGGCGTGCCGGTGCAGGCGCTGGAGACGGTCTGGTCGCACCACCTGCAACTCAATCCCGGCGTCGAGGCCTTCGTGCAGGCCTGCCAGCGGGCCGGGCTGAAGACGCTGCTGGTGTCGGGCGGCTTCACCTACTTCAGCGAACGCGTGCGCGCGCGGCTCGGACTCGACTTCGCCCGCGCCAACGTGCTGGAGATCGTCGACGGCCACCTCACCGGCCGGGTGGTCCCGCGCCCCTGGGGCGACATCGTCGACGGCGCCGAGAAGCGGCGCGTCGTGCTCGAGGTCTGCGAGCTGATGGGCATCGAGCCGGCGCAGGCGATCGCCGTCGGCGATGGCGCCAACGACCTGCCGATGATGGCTGCGGCAGGACTGTCGATCGCCTATCACCCGAAGCCGGCGGTGCGCGAACGGGCGATGGTGTCGATCATGCGCGGCGGCATGGACCGCGCGCTGGAACTGCTCACGGACTGATTCAATCCCTTCGCAGAGGCACGGCGAAGCCGCGCTGCACGCCCGGCCGCGCCATCAGGGCCTGATACCAGCGCTGCACGTTCGGGAAGTTCGCCAGATCGACCTGGTGACGCGGGTGGCGCCAGGCCCAGCCGAGGATCGCGAAGTCGGCGATCGACAGCGCGTCGGCGAAGTACTCGCGGTTCGCGAGGTGCTTGTCCATCACGCCGTAAAGGCGCAGCGTCTCCGCCATGTAGCGCTGCAGGCCGTAGCGGCGGTCCGCCTCGTCCTTCAGGCCGAGGAAGTGGTGCACCTGACCGGGCACCGGGCCGAAGCCGCCCATCTGGAACATCAGCCATTCGAGCACGCGGATCTGCGCGACCGGATCGTCGGGCCAGAACTTGCCGCTCTTGCGGCCCAGGTAGATCAGGATCGCGCCGGACTCGAAGATGCCGATCGGCACACCCTTCGGGCCCTCCGAGTCGACGATGGCCGGGATCTTGTGGTTCGGGCTGATCGCGACGAACTCCGGCTCGTGCTGCTCGCCCTTGGTGATGTCGACGATCTGCACTTCGTAGGGCAGGCCCATCTCCTCGAGCGCCACGCTGACCTTGCGGCCGTTGGGGGTGTCGAAGGCGTACAGCTTGATCGTCATGTGCTTTCCCGGGGCTTGGCGGCCGGCCGGATCCAGTGCTGGCTGGCCGCGGTGAGGCCGATCAGCGCGAGGCCGATCAGGTCGGTCATCCAACCCGGCTTGATCAGCACCAGGGCGGCGACGATCAGCATCAGCCGCTCCCAGGACCGCGCCGGGCCGAAGAAGAAGTAGCTGTGCAGGCCGCCGGCCAGGCAGGTCACGCCGATCGTCGCGGTGACCACCGCGAGCGCCACGCGGGCCGGCTCGCCCATCAGCAGCAGCGAGGGCGCGAACACGAACATGAAGGGAATGATGTAGCCGGTGAGTCCGAGCTTGACGGCGGCCCAGCTGGTGTCCATCAGCGTCCCCCTCGAGATGCCGTTGGCCGCGTAGACGGCCATCGCCACCGGCGGCGTGATCGCCGACAGCACCGCGAAGTACAGCACGAACAGGTGCGCCGCCTCGACCTGCACGCCGAGCTTGACGAGCGCAGGCACCAGCAGCGCGACCTGCACGATGTAGGCCGGCGTCGTCGGCAGGCCCATGCCGAGCAGGATGCCGGCGAGCATCGTCAGGAAAAGCGCGAGCATCAGCGAGTTCTGCGACAGCGCGAGCACGACGCCGGTGAAGGACAGGCCCAGGCCGGTCAGCGTGATCGTGCCGATGACGATGCCGGCGCTGGCGCAGGCGAGCGCGACGATCACGGTGTTGCGCGCGCCGGACTCGAGCGCTTCGACGATCGCGCGCCAGGTGAAGGTCTTTCGCGTGCTCGCGCGCAGCCAGGTCGTCGGCACCACCGAGGCGATGCCGACCAGCGCCGCGAAGGCCGCGCTGCGGCCCGCGAGCAGCACCGCGACGATGATGACCAGTGGCAGGAACAGGTGGCCGCGCTCGCTGAGCACCTGTTTCATGCGCGGCAGGTCGGCCTTCGGCAGTCCCTTCAGGCCGATGCGCTTGGCCTCGAAGTGCACCGCCATGAAAACCGCGACGTAGTAGAGCACCGCCGGAAGCAGCGCAAAGCCGGCGACCGTCAGGTAGGACACGCCGAGGAACTCCGCCATCACGAAGGCCGCCGCGCCCATGATCGGGGGCATCAGCTGGCCGCCGGTCGAGGCCACCGCCTCGACGGCGCCGGAGAACGCCGGCCGGTAGCCGGTGCGCTTCATCAGCGGGATCGTGAAGGTGCCGGTGGTCATCACGTTGGCCACCGCGCTGCCCGAGACGGTGCCGAACAGGCTGCTCGTGATCACCGCCACCTTGGCCGGACCGCCGGACTGGTGGCCGGCCATCGCGAGCGCGAAGTCCATGAACAGCTGGCCGGCGCCGCTGCGCTCGACGAAGGCGCCGAACAGGATGAACAGCATCACGTAGGTCGCAGAGACGTACAGCGGGATGCCGAAGATGCCCTCGGTCGTCAGGTAGAGCTGGTCGAGCATGATGCCGATCGACTGCTGCCCGGCCGTGACGCCGTAGGCCATGAAGGCGATCGCGGTGATCGGCAATGCCCAGCCGGTGGCGCGCCGCGTCGCCTCGATGATCAGCACGATGACCAGGCCGCCGAACACGTAGTCGAGCAGCTTCGGGTCGTCGACGTAGTACATCCGGTTCTGGATGTAGTCGAGCACCGCGGTCGGATAGAGCGCCGCCGCCGCGGCGACCAGCACGAGCAGCAGGTCGATCACGCCGACGCGTTCGGCGGTGCCGCGCCAGCCCGGCAGCATCAGGAAGGCGAGCACCAGCGCGAAGGCCAGGTGCGAGCCGCGCATCACGTAGGCGTCCGGCGGGCCGACGAAGGCCACGTACAGGTGGAACACCGACATCGCCGCCGCGATCGCGGTGATGGCCAGGCGCGACGCGCGCTCGGGGATGCTGATCATGGTGGAGTGCCGGCGCGGATGGGCGCCGTCCGCAGGGACGCCGCGCAGGCCGCCGGGGCCCGCGCGGCCCGTGGCGTCAGAGGACGCCCTTCTCCTTGTAGAACTTCATCGCGCCCTTGTGCAGCGGCACGCCGATGTCCTCGGCCATCATCTTCGGCGTGGTGTCGGCCATCGCCTTGGCAATCGCCGCGAGGTCGGCCTTGTTGTCGACCATGCCCTTGAGCACCTTGTAGACCACGTCCTCGGCCAGGTCGCAGCGCGCGATCACGTGCGTCGCGTAGCCGATCGTCTGCACGTCGGCGGTCTGCTTCGGGTAGCTGCCGGCCGGAATGGTCAGCTTGGTGTAGCCCGGGTTGAGCTTGCGCATCGCCTGGAACTTGTCGTCGGGGATGCCGACGATGGTGATGTCGCGCGCCGAGGCCAGGTCCATAATGGCCGAGGCCGGCACCGTGGTGCCGAGCGTGAACAGCTGGGCGTTGTTGTCCTTCATCAGCGACACCGCGTCGGTGTACGAGACGTAGCTGACCCGGCTGGCGTCGTTGTACTTCAGCCCGTAGACCTCGAGCGCCTGCTGGCTGATGAACTCGGCCGTGTTGCCCTTGGGTTGCACCGCGATCGGCTTGCCCTTCACGTCGGCGAGCGACTTGATGCCGGCGTCGGCGTTGGCGACGACCTGGAAGTACTGCGGGTACAGCGTCGCGACGTTGCAGACGTTCTTCGCCGGCGCGTCGAACGGCGCGCGCCCGGCGACGCCGTCGACGGTGGAGATCGAGTTCGCGAAGCCGAGGTCGGCCTTGCCGCCCTCGACGCCCTTGACGTTGGCGATGCCGGCGCCCGGCAGCACCTGGACCTTGAGCCCGGCCTTGTCGGCGATGTTGGCGATCGCGCCGCCCAGCGGATACCAGGACCCGCCCTGCGGCCCGGTCATCAGCTTGATCTGCTGGGCCTGCGCCGCGCCGGCCATGACCAGCAGTGCGGCAACGACGACCGAGGCTTTCCCTTGCGTGCTCATGCGCTGTCTCCAATGGTGTGATGTTGCCGATCCTAGGGCCGGGGCGGACCGGAGGACATGGGCAAAAACGAGCACAGCCCGGCGGGCCGGCCGGCGGCACTACTTGAGGACGAGGTCGATCCGGTGCTGGCGCTCGGCGTCGGCGGCGTCGTAGCGCCACTGCAGCAGCGCCTCGCGCACGAAGGGCGTCAGGCCTTTCGGCGCGGCGGGGTCGAGCTCGACCTCGGTGACGCGGCCGTCGACGCCGATCGTCAGCCGCACGCCGACCGCCTCGTCGGCGCGCAGACCGTCGAGCAGGTGCGGCGGAATCGCCGGTTCGACCATCGACACCAGCACCGGCGGTCTCGGCGAGGCCGGCGGCCGGGACGCCGGCGCGTCGCCGAGCCGGACCACCGGCAGGCCGGCCGGCACGACCGGTTCGGTCGCCGCGGGCGCGGCCTCGGCCACCGCCGCGCGGGCTGGCGCGGACAACGGCGCGATCACCGGTGAAACCATCTGCGGCTCGGGCGCCGGCAGCCGCTCGATCTTCACGCGGATGCCGGTATCCGGCGGCGTCGGCGGGTCCACCCGGGTCGACGGCGGTGCCGACGGCGCCTCCGATGGCGGCGCCTCGCGCTCGCGCGCCCGCAACCGGGCACGCTCGATGCTGGCGGCCTCGAGGATGCGGCGCATCGGGTTGGCCGCGTCGCGGCGCGCACGTTCCATCGGGTCCACCGATGCCGACGCGGCAGCGGCCGGCGCGGCCACCTGTGCCGGGGCGAGCACGGGCAACCCGAGCAGCAGCGTGCTCAGCAGGATCGCGGGACCACGGGCGCCGTGGGCCAAGTCGAAGTCCTTTCGCAGCGGTGCGGCCTTCGGGGCCGCGAGGTCGGACTGGCCACTATGCCGCGTCGGCCGCGCCGAGGAACCCCCGGGCCCGGCGATGGCCCGGCCTCGACGTGATCCGCATCACATCGAAATGAAACAGTCGGCAACCTGGCCCGTCAGACGCCGCACAGCGCGCGCCAGCGCGCCGCCGTCAGCCCGACCTGATCGGCGGCGACCTCGAGCTGGTGCCAGGTCTGGGCGTCGATGGCCAGGCCGTCGGCACGCGCCTCGCGCGCCCGCCGCTCGGGCTCGCCGGCGACCTGGACGCCCTCGGCGGGATCGGCCGGCGGCGAGCGCCGCACCCAGTCGAGCAGTTCCGCGATCGAGGCGTCGAGCGCGCCGGGCTCGGCGAGGAAGGACGGCACGATGTGGATCGTCAGCATGTTGTTGACGATCCGACGGCTGCGCGGCGCGCCGGCCATCACCGGACCGCCGAACAGCGCCGAGCCGAGGATCTCGCACATCAGCGCGAGGCCCGACCCCTTGTGGTCGCCGAAAGGCAGCAGCGCGCCGTTCGGGGTGCCGAACAGCGCGGCCGGGTCCGTCGTCGGCCGCCCGGCGGCGTCCAGCAGGGCGTCGGGCGGCAGCGCCCGCCCGGTGTTCAGCGCCACCCGCACCTTGCCGACCGCGAGCTTGCTGGTGGCGAAGTCGAGGACCAGCGGCGGCGCGTCCGTGCGCGGCACGGCGATCGCGATCGGGTTGGTCACCAGCCGCGGATCGGTGCCGCCGAACGGCGCCACGACCGGGTTGCTGATCACGTTGACGAAGTGCAGCGTGACCAGCCCCGCCGCGGCGCCCTGCTCGGCCCAGTGGCCGATGCGCCCGAGGTGGTGGCTGTGCCGCAGCCCGGTCAGGCTGAGTCCGTGCGCCTGCGCCTTGGCGATCGCGACCTTCATCGCCTCGAAGCCGGCCACCTGGCCGAGGCCGAGACCGCCGTCGAGCACCGTGATCGCCCCGGCGTCGAGCACGACCTCGGGCCGGCGGTTGAGCCGCAGGTCGCCGGCCCGCAGCACCTCGACGTAGCGCGGGATCATGCCCACGCCATGCGAGTCGTGACCGGTCAGGTTGGCGCCGACCAGTTGCTCGGCCGCCAGCCGGGCCTCGTCCGGCCCGCTGCCCGCCGCGCCGAACAGGGCCTCGACGGCGCGCGACAGCGCCTCGGGATGCACGCGCCGGTCCGACGTCGCGTTCATGGCCGCTCCTGGCACGAGGGAGGCGGCACGAAGCCACGGAACTCGGCCTCGAGCCAGCGCGCGAAGCGCAGGCCGTCGGGATCGCCGAACAGCGGCGCCACGATCTGGGCGCCGATCGGCAGCCCGTCCGCGCTCTGGCCGATGGGCACCGCGGTCGCCGGCAGGCCGACGATGCCCGGGTAGCCGGCCCAGAAGAGCTGATCGGTGCTGGGCTGCCCGCGGCGGTTCACCGGGATCATGCGTTCCCAGCGCTCGCCCTGCTGCGCATGCTCGAACGCGGGCGAGGTCGCGACCGGGCAGATCAGCAGGTCGTGCCGCTCGAAGAAGTCCGACCACTGCCGCTGCAGGGCGGTGCGGCGGGCGTCGAAGCGCACCCAGTCGCGGTGGCTCGACGCATTGCCGCGGAAGTGGCGGGCCGCATAGCTGCGGTCGTCGGCGGCGAAGTCGCGCGCGCGCGCCGTGGCGGCGGCGTGGGTCGCCTCGTCGTAGTGCGAGCCGGTGGCCGCGCGCAGCAGATGCACGTAGACCTCGTGCGCTTCGGCGCTGTCGACCGGGCGCTCGCCTTCGGTCACCGCGACGCCGGCCGCGCGCAGGAAGGCGACCAGTTCGCGCAGCGCCTGCTGCACCGAGGCGTCAACCTCGGCCTCCTCGTCGTCGAAGAGCACCGCGACCCGGTAGTGCGGCGGCGGCAGATCGCGCGTGCGCCAGGTCACCGGCATGCGGCCGAGCGGCGTCCACAGGTCCAGCGGCGTCGCCAGCACGTCCATCGCCAGCTGCAGATCGGTGGCGCTTCGCGCCAGCGGGCCGGCGACCGCGATGTCGAAGTGGTCGGCGTCGACCATCGGCGTCAGCTCGTGGCCCTTCAGCGGCACCACGCCCCAGGTCGGCTTGTGGCCCCAGACGCCGCAGTAGTGCGCCGGGTTGCGGATCGACGCGCCGATGTCGCTGCCGAGCTCGAGCGCGGTGAAGCCGGCGGCGAGCGCGGCCGACGAGCCGCCGGACGAGCCGCCCGGCGTGCGCGTCGGGTCCCAGGGGTTGTTCGTCGTGCCGTAGACGGGGTTGAAGCTCTGCCAGTCGGCCAGCGACACCGGGACGTTGGTCTTGCCGAAGATCACTGCACCGGCGGCCTTCAGGCGCTGCACCGCGACCGCGTCGGCCGTCGCGCGGTTGTCGCGAAAGGCCTCGAAGCCGTAGGTCGTGGGCAGCCCGGCGACGTTGAAGGACTCCTTCACCGTCATCGGCACGCCATGCAGCGGTCCCCAGAGCTCGCCGTGGGCCAGTGCCTCGTCGGCGTCGCGGGCGCGGGCGCGGGCGCGGTCGATATCGAGCACCGGCACCGCGTTGATCGCGCCGTCCAGCCGCGCGATGCGGTCCAGGCTGTGGTCCAGCGCCTCGAGCGCCGACAGCTCGCGCCGGCGCAGCCGGCGCGCCAGTTCGTGGGCAGGCAGGAAGGTGATGTCGGTCATGGGAGCGAACGCGGTCGGGCCACCGGGTGCAGGCTCTCCCAGGCGCGCGCGGCACGCAGCACGAGAGCGTCGTCGAACATCGGCCCGACAAACTGCAGGCCGATCGGCAGGCCGGCGCGCGTCAGGCCGCAGGGCACCGTGCAGGCCGGCTGCTGGGTCAGGTTGAAGGGGTAGCTGAACGGCGTCCAGCCGAGCATCGCCTGGGCGTCCATCGGCACCTGGCCGGCGGGCCGCACGTCGAACGCGGGCACCGCGACCGTCGGCGTGATCAGCAGGTCGTATTGCTGCATGAACTGGCGCATGTGCGACCCGAGCGCGCCACGGCGCAGGGTCAACCGCTGCACGTCGAGCGCGCTGTAGGCGCTGCCCTGCCGCGCCTCGGCGGCAAAGTCGGGGTCGGTCAGCGCCTGCTGCTCGGGCGACAGCGTGTTCCACAAGGTCCATGCGCCGACGAACCACAGCCCGATCGAGATGTCGAGCGGGTCGTCGAAGCCGGGATCGACCGCTTCGACACGCGCGCCGGCGTCTTCCAGCCGCCGGACCGCCGCGGCGCAGGCCTGCGCGACCTCCGGGTCGACCCCGCGTGCATAGCCCAGCGTCGGCGACCAGGCGATGCGCAGACCGCGCAGACCGTCGTCGAGGCCGACCCGATGGTCGCGGCCATCGGGCGGCAGCGACGTCCAGTCCCGCGCATCGGGTCGTGCCAGCACGTTCATCATCAGCGCAGCATCGCGCACGTCCATCGTGTGCGGCCCCAGGTGCGCGACGGTGCCGAAGGGCGACAGCGGATAGGCCGGCACGCGGCCGAAGCTCGGCTTGAAGCCGACGTTGCCGCAGAACGCGGCCGGGATGCGCACGCTGCCCGCGCCGTCGGTGCCGATCGACAGCGGCCCCATGCCGGCGGCCACGGCCACCGCGCTGCCGCCCGACGAGCCGCCCGGGGTCTTCGACGGGTCCCAGGGGTTGCGCGTCAGGCCCGTCAGCGGCGAGTTGGTCTCGCCCTTGCAGCCGAACTCCGGCGTGGTGGTCTTGCCGAGCAGCACCGCGCCGGCTTCGCGCAGCCGCGACGTCGCGGGCGCGTCGACGTCCCAGGACTGGTCCGGGTTCACCGTGCGGCTGCCGCGCAGCGTCGGCCAGCCCCTGGCGAGGATCAGGTCCTTCACCGACGCGGGCACGCCATCGAGATCGCCGCAGGGCTCGCCGCGCTGCCAACGGGCCTCGCTGGCGCGCGCGCTCGCCAGCGCCTCCTCGTGCGCGACATGGCAGAAGGCGCGCAGCTGCGGGTTCAGCCGGTCGATGCGCGCCAGCACGGCGGTCGTCGCCTCGACCGGCGAGGCCTGGCCGCGGCGGTACATCGCCAGCAGCTCGTGGGCGGTGCACTCGGCGAGGTCGGTGGCGGGCATCGGCGAAGCGCGGCGGTCGAGTCCCGAGTCTGAACCGTGTCGAGGCCTCGCCACGCCGGGGATTGCCCTCATGGCCGCACGCGCCGTCGCAACGATCATCGACCGACATGCAGGAGCCGTCCATGAAGATCGTCGTCGCCCAGATGAAGCACGAGACCAACACGTTCTCGCCGGTGCCGACGCCGCTGTCGCGTTTCGCGGTCGGCGGCGGCGTGCCGCTGGAGGGCGACGCCGCGATCGCCGCCTGCCGCGGCACCGGATCGGCCATCGCCGCCTTCGTCGAGCTCGCCGAAGCCGCCGGCGCGGAGATCGACCTGGCCATCGCCGCCAATGCCTGGCCGAGCGGCCCGGTCGAAGACGCAGCCTTCGAGCACATCGCCGGGGAGATCGCCGCCCGCA
The DNA here is from genome assembly GCA_937975735.1 of uncultured Rubrivivax sp. Classification (GTDB taxonomy): domain Bacteria; phylum Pseudomonadota; class Gammaproteobacteria; order Burkholderiales; family Burkholderiaceae_C; genus Rubrivivax. Next base: position 86 of record CALJUI010000230.1, on the reverse strand, counting down.
TGGGACGCGGGGTCCACGAGGCGGCCGCCCTCGTGCGGCCGGGCGCCGCGCCGGAGCGCGAGGAGCTGGTCGCGGCGACAGCGGCC
>CALJUI010000229.1 GCA_937975735.1 uncultured Rubrivivax sp. | reverse complement strand
CGGCGGGTTGGGTTATGTATATGCCATGGCTGGCCAGCGGGCCGTCGCCGAAGCGCGGTTCGGTGGCGCGGCGCGGCACGGGCGGTGGCGGCGGGTCCGCCGGCAGCCGATCGAGCAGCGCGCCGACCAGGGCCGCCAGCGGCAGCGCCTGGTAGACATGGTGGCCCAGCGTGACCTCGTGGTCGAAGACCTGGATCGCGTGGCGCAGATCGATGCGGCGGGCCGAAACTGCGAAGTTGGTGTCGGAGACGATGTCGCCCGGCAGCAGCAGGCCGTCGGAAGACTCGACGAGTTCGGTGACCTCGGGATCGCCGGCCAGGCCGAGGTAGGTGCCCAGCGGCGGCGTCGGCGCCTTCGCGAGCAGGCCGCGGCCCATGAAGGAGGTGACCACCGGCATCCGCAGCCGGCGCGCCAGCTCGGCGACCTCGGCCTCGAGCCCGTAGCGGCGGACCTCGACGCCGACCATCAGCACCGGCCGCGTGGCCGCGCGCAGCCGCGCCAGCATCTCGTCGGCGCAGGCCGCCAGCCGGTCGGGGTCGTGCGCCTCGGCGGCCGGCGGCGGCACCTCGGCGCAGGGCGCCGCGGCCATATCGCGAAGCAGTTCCAGGCAGACCGGCAGCGAGCGCTGCAGCGCGGCGTCCAGCACGCGCGCGATCAGCGCCGGGGCGGTGGCGGCGTCGTCGAGCCGGGCGCGGTCGACCGTGACCTCCTCGAACACGCGCCACTGCGAGTCCAGCGTCTTGACCTGGTGGTGCAGCAGCAGCCCGCTGGCCGACTCGTGCGCCGCCGGGGCGCCCGACAGCACGACCAGCGGCACCCGCTCGGCATAGGCGCCGGCCACCGCGTTGAGCAGGTTCAGCGCGCCGGCGCCGTAGGTCGCCGCGGCGACGCCGAGGCCGCCGCGGGCGCGTGCCGCGGCGTCGGCGGCGAAAGCCACCGCCGGTTCGTGCGACAGCGTGTGCAGCGGCAGCTCGCCGCCGCGCTCGATCTCGCCGAACAGCGGCAGCGCGAAGTCGCCCGGGATGCCGAACACCTCGGTCGCGCCGCGGGCCTTCAGCGCACGCATCAGCTGGGTCGTCAGGGTGTCGGTCATCGCCACAGCGGCCCGATCGCGTCGAGCGTGTTCTTCAGGATCAGGCCGTACTCGGTGTCGCCTTCGACCACCAGGCGGCGCTCGAAGAAGAGCCGGTCGGCGTCGGACTCGCCGCGCAGCAGCAGCCACAGCGCGTCGGCATGGGCCTTCACGTGCAGCGTCGGCGGGGTGCCGCCCGGCGCCGCCGCGAACCCGCTCCGGCCGAGGATCAGCCGGACCCTCGCGCCCAGCTCGGCCAGCTCGACCTCGACCACCCGGCCGGCCAGGGCCTGGCGCTGGCCGGCGTCCAGGCGCGGCAGCAGGATCCGGTCGAGCAACCGGGCGACGACGAACGAGGGCGGCGCCACCGGCAGCCGCCGGACGACCGGCCGCACGCGGTCGGCCGCGCGCAGGGCCCAGCGCGGCACCAGGGTCTCAGACGGGGCGCGGCTGATGGGGCGTCGGCATCAGGCCGGGTCGGTGGTGGGCGAAGCCGGCCACCGGCTCGCCGGGCAGCGCCAGCGCGCGCAGCGCGGTCACCGCCTCCGCGGTCGGCAGCCCGTGGTTCAGGTGGGCGTCGAACAGCTCGAGCACCCGGCGGAAGTCCTTCGAGCAGGGCGACAGCCGCACGCTCGCGGCGCCGATGCGCCGCAGCGTCGGCGCCTCGCCGAGCAGGCAGTGCACCGCGGCCGACTGGGTCTGGATGCCGTTGAGCGCGAGGAAGGGCTGGCCGTCGGCGGCGCTGAGCAGCAGGCCGTCGGGATCGCTGCGGCAGCGGAAGTCGCAGTCGTCCTTGCGCAGCCGATGGTGGCGGGCGGTGAAGCAGCGTGCGGAGAACGCCAGCGGCAGGCGGCCGAAACCGAACACCTCGGTGCGCAGCGGGCCGGCCGCGCCGGCCACCGGGTCCGCCGGCGGATTGACGAGGCCGACGGCCTCGAGCGAGAGCTCCAGCGGCGCGACCCAGGCGCCTGCGCCCATCGACGCGTGCTCGGCCAGCGCCGGCCGGCTGTAGACGTTGAGGTGGGGGCCGAGCACGAAGGGCGGCCGCGCCGGGTCGGCGGCCGCGGCGCGGGCGAGCAGCCCGAGCGCCGAGACGTCGCCGGCCTCGACCGGGAACTCGTCCTGCTCGGCGATGCGCGCGGCGGCGCGCAACTCGGCCCCGGTGGCCAGCAGCGCCATCGTGGCCAGCACGACCCGCTTGCCGGCGCGCCGCAGGTCGCGCGCCAGCGCCATCCAGTCGTCGAACCCGAAGTCGTTGCGGCGCGAGCAGACCAGCTCGCCCAGCACGACCGTCGTCGCCGGGCTGTCGGCGACCTCGGCATAGAAGTTCATCACGTCGTGCCGCGGCCACCAGTACAGCAGCGGCCCGACGGTCAGGTCCAGGCGTTGTTGCATCGTCGACTCCTCGTCAGCGCCAGGGCCGGTCGTAGGCCCCGAGGGTGTGCTGCTGCCCCTCGGCCCAGCGCGACAGCTGCGCGCTCCAGGCCGGCGCCACCGCGTAGCGGGCGCCGGAGGCGGCCTGGTCGATCGCCGCGCGCCAGACCTTCGTGACCTCGGCGACGTAGCTCGGGCTGCGCTGGCGGCCTTCGATCTTGATGGCCTGCACGCCGGCCTCGATCAGCTGCGGCAGCAGCGCCAGCGTGTTCAGGCTGGTCGGTTCCTCGATCGCGTAGTCGCGCTCGCCGTCGACGTCGAAGCGGCCCTTGCACAGCGTCGGGTAGCCGCGCGGCTCGTCGGGGCGGTAGCGGTCGATCAGCACGCCGCCGAGCCGCGCCTCGAAGCCTTCGGGCGTGTCGTGCCAGCGCACCGCCGACGGCGGCGAGCACACGCCGGCGGTGTTCGGCGACTGGCCGGTGGCGTAGGACGACAGCGCGCAGCGCCCCTCGACCATCACGCACAGGCTGCCGAAGCCGAAGACCTCGATCGGCACCCGCGTGTGGCGGATCGTGTGCGCGACCTGCTGCAGGGTCAGCACGCGCGGCAGCACCGCGCGCTGGATGCCGTAGCGCTCGCGGTAGAACTCGATCGCCTCGTGCGTGGTGGCCGAGGCCTGCACCGACAGGTGCAGCCGCATCTGCGGCAGGTGGTCGCGGGCATGGGCCAGCACCGCGGTGTCGGCGACGATCAGCGCATCGGCGCCGAGTTCCGCGGCACGCTCGGCCGCGCGCATCCAGGGCGACGGATCGGCCGCCGCGGCGTAGGTGTTGATCGCCATCAGCACCTGCCGCCCGCGGGCGTGGGCGTAGGCCACGCCTTCACGGATCTGGGCGTCGTCGAAGTTCAGCCCGGCGAAGTTGCGGGCGTTGGTGGCGTCGCGCAGGCCGAGGTAGACCGCGTCGGCGCCGGCGTCGATCGCCAGCTGCAGCGCACGCAGCGAACCGGCCGGGCAGACGAGATCCGGCCGCGCGCCGGCGGCGGTGCTCGTGGTCAGGGACATCGGGATCGGCCGCAGGGCGCGGCGCCATGGTCAGGTGCCGCCGATTCTGGGCCGCGCCGGCGGCACGGGCTTTGTGCGGCGTCAACCGCGCGCGAGGCGCCTAGCCGCCGCGGCCCTCGTCCAGGCTGGCCAGCCGCGAATGGCGCAGCCGCGTGTCGGTCAGCGCCCCGGCCGATTCGAGGATCGGGTAGGCGATCGAGCAGATGTGCGAGTTGATGCGCTTCAACTCGCTCAGCAGGTCCAGGTGCAGCGAGCTCGTCTCGATGCTCTGCGCGGTGTTGTCCTGCAACCGCGCGATGTGGTTGGCCGCGAACTCGTGCTGCAGGTCGCGGAAGCGCGCCTTCTCCTCGAGCAGCTTCTGCGCGTCGCGCAGGTGGCCGTCGAGGAACACGCTCATCGCCAGCCGCAGGTTGGCCAGCAGGCGCTCGTGCAGCTCGCCGATCTCGGCCAGGCCGGCGTCGGAGAAGCTGCGGTTCTTGCGGATCTTCTTGTCCTCGATCTCCTGCAGCACGCGTTCGATGATGTCGGCGATCTGCTCCATGTTGATCGTGAACGAGACGATGTCGGTCCAGCGCCGCGCCTCGCGCTCGGACAATGCCTCGCGCGACATCTGCGTCAGGTAGAACTTGATCGCCGAATAGAGCTCGTCGACGGTGTCGTCCATCTGGCGCAGCTGCTCGGCGAGCACCAGGTCGTTGCGGCGCAGCACCTCGGGCACGCCGCGCAGCATGGTCTCGACGACGTCGGCCTGGTGCAGGGCCTCGCGCGCGGCGCAGCTGATCGCCAGCGACGGCGTCGCCAGCGCGACCTTGTCCAGATGCCGCGGCCGAGAGGTGGCGGCGTGCGCGCCTTCGGGCAGCAGCCGCTCGACGACGCCGGCCAGCGGCCCGACGAAGCCGATGAAGGTCAGCGCCAGCAGCAGGTTGAAGCCGAGGTGGAAGACCACGACCTGCTGGTGCACCGCGCCGACGAGCTGCGGCAACTCGTGCAGGAACAGCGGCAGCAGCGGGATCGCCAGGCCCGCGCCGATGACCTTGCACAGCAGGTTGCCCAGCGGCAGCCGCCGCTGCATCGGCCCGCCGCCGGCGGTGACCAGCATCGCCAGCAGCCCGCTGCCGATGTTCGCCCCGAGCACCAGCCCGAAGGCGACGGTGACCGGCAGCACCTCCTGCGCCGTCAGCGTCGCGGTCAGCAGCACGATCGCCAGGCTCGAGTACGACAGCACGGTCAGCGCCGCGCCGACGACGATGTCGAGCAGGATCTCCTGCGGCAGCGCGGCCAGCAGCGCGCGCACCTCGGGCGAGGCGGGCAGCGGCCGCGTCGCCTGCACGATCAGCTGCAGCGCCAGGATGATCAGCCCGAGGCCGATCAGCACGCGGCCGACCCGGCCGGCGGTCGCGTCCTTGCGCGAGATGAACATCACCACGCCGACGAAGATCAGCAGCGGCGACAGCCAGGACAGGTCGAAGGAGAAGACCACCGCCATCATCGCGGTGCCGACGTCGGCGCCGAGCATCGCGGCCAGCGCCGCGGCGGTGCCGACCAGGCCGCTGCCGACGAAGGAGGTCACGATCAGGCAGGTGGCGGTGCTCGACTGCACCATGCCGGTCACGCCGAGGCCGGCGAGCGCGGCCTTGAAGCGGTTGCCGAAGCTCTGCGACAGCACCTGCCGCAGGTTCTCCCCGAACACGCGCAGCACCCCGGTGCGCACGATGTGCGTGCCCCACACCAGCAGGGCGATGGCGGCGAGCAGATTGAGCAGGTGGATCACGCGGGCCGGGGACTCGAAGGGTCGAGCCTGGCGTTGTACTCCGGATTCGGGCCGCGGCGGCGCGCACAATGTCCCGCTTCGACCGCACCGCAGCCCGCCATGGCCTTCTCCGACGCCGCCGCCACCTGGGACCGCCGCTTCGGCGGCGCCGACTTCCTGTTCGGCACCGAGCCCAATCTGTTCCTGCGCCGCCACGCCGGCTGCTGGCGCGCCGGCGAGCGCGTGCTCTGCGTCGCCGACGGCGAGGGCCGCAACAGCGTCTGGCTGGCGCGCCAGGGCCTGTCGGTGCAGGCTTTCGACGTCTCGCCGGTCGGCGTGGCCAAGGCCCGCGCGTTCGCGGCGCGCGCCGGCGTCGAGGTGGACTTCCGCGTCGCCGACTGCGACGGCTGGGACTGGGCCCCCGAGGCCTTCGACGGCGTCGCGGCGATCTTCGTGCAGTTCGCCGATCCGGCGATGCGCCGGCGGATGTTCGAGGACATCGTGCGCACGCTGCGTCCGGGCGGCACGCTGCTGCTGCAGGGCTACACGCCGAAGCAGCTCGAGTACCGCACCGGCGGGCCGCCCTGCGCCGAGCACCTGTACACCGAGGCGCAGCTGCGCGAGGAGCTCGCCGCGCTGGACATCGCCAGCGTCGACGCCTACGAGGCCGAGATCGCCGAGGGCACCGGCCACCTGGGCCGCTCGGCGCTGATCGGGCTGGTCGCGCGCAGGCGCTGAACGGCCCGCTCGCAGCGGCCGAGGATCAGCCTTCGAACACCGTGGTCGGTTCGGCCAGCCGGCGCTCGACCGCGGCCGGATCGCCCAGCGCGATCAGCTCGCGCGCCAGCGCCGCGAAGTGCGCCGAGCCGCGATCGCAGGCGGCGCGCAGCGCGGCGCCGCGATCGCCGGCGTCCCAGGCCCGATAGGCCTCGACCAGCGACGGATAGAGGGCCTCGCGCCAGCCCTCGTAGTGCGAGAACCAGAAGTGCAGCGGGACCGGGTCGCCGCGCTCGAGCAGGGCAGGCAGCGTCAGACCGAGATCGGCGATGTGGTCGCGCACGGCGCACAGCTGCTGCGCCGGCCGCGCGCGGCGCAGAGAAAGTAGCACCCACGC
>CALJUI010000228.1 GCA_937975735.1 uncultured Rubrivivax sp. | reverse complement strand
CCGGTGAAGCCGAAGCCGTCCATCAGCACGCCGATGCTGCCGACCAGGCTCGCCTTGTCGACATAGATGTCGTCGGCCGCCACCGCGATGTAGTAGGCGCCGGACGCGCACAGATCCTCGACGACGGCGTAGACCTTCTTGCCGTGCAGGGCCTTCAGGCGGCGGATCTCGTCGTTGACGATGCCGCTCTGCACCGGGCTGCCGCCGGGCGAGTTGATGCGCAGCACGACGGCAACCGCGCCCTTGTCCTCGAACGCCGACTTCAGCGCACCGACCAGGTCTTCGGCGTTGGACTCGTTGCCGGCGGCGATCTCGCCGCGCACCTCGATCAGCGCGGTGTGCGGCTTGCTGACCTGGATCGACGGGCCGGCGCGCGACAGCAGCGCCCACGCCACCGCGACGAACAGCGCGAACCAGGCCAGGCGGAAGAAGATGCGCCAGTTGCGCTCGCTGCGGCGCTCGGCCATCAGCTCGCGCACGGCGCGCTCCAGGCTCGATTCGATCGGCGACGGGTCGTTCGGGGTCATCGGGGGCTTTCTGGGGCCGGGTCGTCGAAGCTGACCGGCCGGATGTCGGCACTAGGATACCAATAGACCCGGCCGTCGGCCTCCTCGGTCCGCAGCATCGTGAGCCGGCCGCGGCCGCAGGGCCCGCCGACGCAGCGGCCGTCGCCCGGCTCGTAGGTCGCGCCGTGGATCGAGCAGACGATCCAGCGCCGGTCCAGGTCGAGGAACTCGCCCTCCTGCCAGTCCATCTCGGTGGGCACGTGCACGCAGCGGTTCAGGTAGGCGACGACCCGGCCGTCGAAGCGCAGCGCGAAGGCGCGCACCGGCTGGCCGTACTGAAGCACGTCCCAGACCAGGGCCCGGCCGCGCTCCTCGAGCTCGGCCGACGCGCAGAGCTCCTTACGCATGGTCGATCAGCCAGTCGTGCAGTTCGCGCGTGCTGTGCACGACGGCCAGCGGGTCGAAGGCGTGGAAGGCCTCGGGTTCGTGCGCGCCGTAGCTCACGCCCAGGCTCGGCGTGCCGGCGTTGGCGGCGAGCTGCAGGTCGTGCGTGGTGTCGCCGATCATCAGCGTGCGGCCGGGGTCGGCGCCGAGCTCGCTCATCAGCTGCTGCAGCATCAGCGGGTGCGGCTTGGAGCGCGTCTCGTCGGCGGTGCGGGTGGCGTCGAACAGGGGCTTGAGCGCCGTGCCGGCGAGCGCCTCGTCGAGCCCGGCGCGGCTCTTGCCGGTGGCCACCGCGAGCCGGTGCGCGCGCGACTTCAGCCCCTGCAGCATCTCCAGCGTGCCGGGGAACAGCACTAGCTCGTGCTGGCGCGCGAAGTAGTGGTGGCGGTAGCGCTGGCCGAGCTCCGGATAGCGGTCCTCAGGCAGCCCCGGCGCGGCGTGCGCCAGCGCGTCGCGCAGCCCGAGGCCGATGACGTAGGCCGCGCGCTCGTCGCTCGGCACCTCGATGCCGAGGTCGCGGCAGGCGCCCTGGATGCAGCGCACGATCAGCGCGGTGGAGTCGAACAGGGTGCCGTCCCAGTCGAAGACGATGAGGTCGAAGCGGCGGGTCATAGGCTCGTCAGCAGCTCGGCGCAGGCCGCCGGCAGCGGCGCCTCGAGCTCGATGCGCTCGCCGCTGGCCGGGTGGTCGAAGCCGAGGCGATGCGCGTGCAGGAACATGCGCGCGAAGCGGTGTTCGCGGGCAAGCGTCCTGTTCAGCGCGAAGTCGCCGTACTTCGGGTCGCCAGCGATCGGATGGCCATGGTGCGCCAGGTGGACGCGGATCTGGTGCGTGCGGCCGGTCTTGATCGTCACGTCCAGCAGCGTGAAGTGCGCGAAGGTCCGGGCCACGCGGACCAGCGTGATCGAGCGCCGGCCATCGTCGTGCGCCGGCGAGACGACGCGCACCTGGCGCTCGCCGGCGGCGTCCAGCGTCTTGTGCAGCGGCAGGTCGATGACCTTGTGCGTCGCCGGCCAGCGGCCGGCGACCAGCGCCTGGTAGACCTTGACCGTACCGCGGGCGCGGAACTGGTCCTGCAGCGCGGTCAGTGCGCTGCGCTTCTTGGCCAGCAGCAGCACACCCGAGGTCTCCTTGTCGAGCCGGTGCACGAGTTCCAGGAAGCGCGCCTGCGGCCGCGCCCGGCGCAGCTGCTCGATGACGCCGAAGCTCACGCCGCTGCCGCCGTGGACCGCGGTGCCGGCGGGCTTGTCGATGGCCAGCAACTGCTCGTCCTCGAACAGCACGTCGAACTCGCGCGGCGGTGCCGCCGACGGCGCGCGTTCGGCCATGCGGACCGGCGGCACGCGGATCAGGTCGCCCGCCGTGACGCGCGTGTCGGCCGACGCCCTGCCCTTGTTGACGCGCACCTCGCCCGAGCGGATGACGCGGTAGACATGCGTCTTGGGCACGCCCTTGAGGCGCCGGAACAGGTAGTTGTCGAGCCGCTGGCCATCGGACTGTTCGTCGACGGTCAGGGTCTGGACGGCGGCGGCGGGGCCGCTGGGCGACGGGATGGTTTTGGCCCCTATAATCGGGAACTCCACGATTGCACGGTAAGTGCTTGATTTATCGGAGTTTACCCGGGCACCCCCGGTGTGATCATGGAGTCGCCGGCGCGAGAGGACTCGCTCCGGCACCAGGTGGTGCAACACCTCGTCGGCCTGCGTGCAGGCCGGTTCGCGCAAAGCGGGCCGGCGGCGCGGCGCGAGGTGGCAGAGAGTCGAAACAGAACCCCAGCCTTGAGGCCGACGCGAGTCGGCCGGCAACGAAACATCCAGGGGGCAAGACGGATCCTCCGGCCTTGCGCCCGCGTCGTCGTGACGCCCGCTGTCCCATGCGATCAACCCACAGCCGATCATCGCGCCGCTCGCCGCCCCGGACCCCGTCCGGCGCAGCGAGCCGCCGCATGCGGCCGGGGCCCGCAGCGGCGGCAGGCGCCGGCACGCACGCG
>CALJUI010000227.1 GCA_937975735.1 uncultured Rubrivivax sp. | reverse complement strand
ATGAAGACGGCGTCGAACTCCAGGCCCTTGGCCGAGTGCACCGTCATCAGCTGGACCGCATCGGCGCCGGCCTGCGCCTGGTTGTCGCCGGCCTCGAGCGAGGCGTGCGTCAGGAAGGCCGCCAGCGGCGACATGATCTCGCCGGTCTCGACGTCCGGCACCACGCCGGCGGCCTGCTCGTCGATCGGCAGCGCGACCGCGTCCTTGCCGAAGCCCTCCTGCGTGACGAAGGCCTCGGCGGCATTGACCAGTTCCTCGAGGTTCTCGATGCGGTCCTGGCCCTCCTTGTCGGTGCGGTAGAAGTCGACCAGGCCGGAGTCGGCGAGCATCTGCTCGATGATCTCGCGCAGCGTCAGGCCGCGGGTGCCGTCGCGCAGCCGGTCGATCAGGGTCAGGAACTCGGCCAGCTTCGCGCCGGCGCGTCCCGGCACCGCGCCGACGCTCTGCGCCAGGCTGCGGCCGCTGGCGCGCGAGGCGTCCTGGAGCAGCTCGATCGTGCGCGCGCCGATGCCGCGCGCGGGGAAGTTGACGACCCGCAGGAAGCTCGTGTCGTCGTTCGGGTTCTCGATCAGGCGCAGGTAGGCCAGTGCATGCTTGACCTCGGCGCGCTCGAAGAAGCGCAGCCCGCCGTAGACCTTGTACGGCACGCCGGCGTTGAACAGCGCGCTCTCGAGCACCCGGCTCTGCGCATTCGACCGGTACAGCACCGCGATCTCGCGCCGCGCCAGCCCGGCGCGGTGCAGTTCGCCGCTTTCCTCCAGGAACCACTGCGCCTCGGCATAGTCGCTGGTCGCCTCGTGCACGCGCACCGGCTCGCCGGGTCCGGCATCGGTGCGCAGGTTCTTGCCCAGTCGGTGCCGGTTGTGCGCGATGAGGTCGTTGGCGGCATCGAGGATGTGGCCGCAGGAGCGGTAGTTCTGCTCGAGCTTGATGACCCGCTCGACCGCGTACTCGCGCTCGAAGTCGGCCATGTTGCCCACCCGCGCGCCGCGGAAGGCGTAGATGCTCTGGTCGTCGTCGCCGACCGCGAACACGCCCTGGCCGCGCCCCGGGGGCGCGAACATCTTCAGCCACTGGTACTGCAGCCGGTTGGTGTCCTGGAACTCGTCGACCAGCACGTGCGCGAAGCGGCGCTGGTAGTGCTCGCGCAGCGGGTCGTTGTCGCGCAGCAGCTCGTAGGTGCGCAGCATCAGCTCGGCGAAGTCGACCACGCCTTCGCGCTCGCACTGGGCCTCGTAGGCCTCGTAGATCTGCACCAGCTTGCGGGTGTGCTCGTCGTGCACGTCGACGTCGCGCGGGCGCAGGCCGTCCTCCTTCGCGCCGGCGATGAACCAGGTCACCGGCTTGGGCACGAAGCGCTCCTCGTCGAGGTTCATCGACTTGATCACGCGCTTGACCGCCGCGAGCTGGTCGGCGCTGTCGAGGATCTGGAAGCCCTGCGGCAGCCCGGCGATCTTCCAGTGGGCACGCAGGAAGCGGTTGCACAGCCCGTGGAAGGTGCCGACCCACATGCCGCGCACCGCCACCGGCAGCATCGCCGACAGCCGCGTCAGCATCTCCTTCGCGGCCTTGTTCGTGAAGGTCACCGCCATCACGCCGCCCGGCGAGACCTGGCCGGTGGTCATCAGCCAGGCGATGCGCGTCGTCAGCACCCGCGTCTTGCCGGAGCCCGCGCCGGCCAGGATCAGCGCCGGCACCGCCGGCAGCGTGACGGCGGCCAGTTGCTCGGGGTTCAGGTGCTCGAGCAGGCGCGCTTCGGAAGGCTGCATGCAGCCATTCTAGAAGTCGCGTTCAGTCGGCCCACTCGCCAGGGATGGTCTCCAGCGTCAGCAGGGTCGGCGGCCCGTCGTCGTGGGCCAGCGGCCCCAGCGACGGTTCGTTGCGCTGGATCAGCCAGGGCAGCAGCTGCGCCGGCGGCAGCGGCCGGCTGAGCAGGTAGCCCTGCATCTCGTCGCAGCCGAGCCAGGCCAGGAAGTCGGCCTGGGCCTGGGTCTCGACGCCCTCGGCGACGACCTTCATGTTCAGGCTGTGGCCCATCGCGACGATGGCCGTGGCGATCGCGTTGTCCTCGGTGTCGTGCGGCAGCTCGCTGACGAAGGACCGGTCGATCTTCAGCGTGTCGATGTCGAATCGCTTGAGGTAGCTCAGCGACGAGTGGCCGGTGCCGAAGTCGTCCATCGCGACGCGCACGCCCATCTCGGCCAGCGCGGCGAGCACGCCGCGGGTGGTCTCGTTGTCCTCCATCAGCAGGCTCTCGGTCAGCTCGAGCTCGAGCCGCGTCGGCGCGATGTCGGCCTCGGCCAGCGCGTCGGCGATGTAGCGGGCCAGGAAGGGCTGGCGGAACTGCCGCGCCGACAGATTGATCGCCATCGTCAGCGGCGGCAGGCCGGCGCGGTCCCAGGCGGCGAGCTCCGCGAGCGCATGGCGGATGGCCCAGGCGCCGACCGGCAGGATCAGCCCGCTGTCCTCCAGCACGCCGATGAAGCGGTCGGGCGACACCGTGCCGTGGCCCGGGTTGTGCCAGCGGATCAGCGCCTCGACACCGGTGATCTCGCCGTTGTCGAGCCGCGCCTTGGGCTGGTAGTGCAGCACGAACTCGCTGCGCTCGAGCGCGCGGCGCAGGTTGTTCTCCAGCGACAGCCGCGCCGCGACCTCGGCGCTGAGCTCCTCGCTGTAGAAGCTGTAGACGCCGCGGCCCATCGACTTCGACCGGTACATCGCCATGTCGGTGTGGCGGATCAGGCCGTCGAGGTCGGTGTCGTCGAGGGGGAACATCGAGATGCCGATGCTCGCCGACACGTGCAGTTCCTGACCGTCCCAGGCGAAGGGCTGCTCGACCGCGTCGAGGATGCGGCGGGCGATCACCGCAGCGTCCTCGGGGCCGGCCACGCCCTCGGCGATCACGGTGAACTCGTCGCCACCCAGGCGCGAGATCGTGAAGGCGTCCTCGCCATGGTGTCGGTCGACGCGGTCGCCGGCGCGCACGCAGGCCTTCAGCATCTCGGCCAGATGCTGCAGCAGGCGGTCGCCGACGTCGTGGCCGAGGCTGTCGTTGATGACCTTGAAGTGGTCGAGGTCGAGGAACATCAGCGCCATCGGCGAGCCGCTGCGCCGTGCGCGCTGCATCGCGCCCTCCAGCCGCTCGCGGAACAGCGCGCGGTTGGGCAGCCCGGTCAGGCTGTCGAAGCTGGCCAGGTAGGCCAGCCGTTCCTGCACCAGCTTGCGCTCGGAGATGTCGCGCAGGATCAGGATGCGCTGCTCGCGCCCGTCGACCTGGGCGGTGCTGACCGTCAGCTCGACCGGGAAGGACTCGCCCGAGGCGCGCCGCGCGGTCGTCTCCCACTGCCCGGTGACCAGCGCCGCGGCATCCCCGCCCAGCGGCACCAGCCAGCTCGCCACCGGCGTGCCGACCACCTGCTCGGCACCGGTGCCGAACAGCCGGGCCGCGACTCGGCTGCACAGCGTCACCAGGCCATCGCCGCTGCAGGTCAGCAGCCCGCTGTCGGAGTCCTCGAACAGCCGCAGCAGCTGCGCCGACCCGGCCCCCGGGGGGTCCTGCCGGCGCCACAGGCGACGCAGCCAGCCGCGGAGGCGCGGCGGCGCGGTCGGGCCGGCGGTGGGCGAGGACATGGCCCCCGCGACTTCGGCGTGATCGCGTTCGACTTGAGTGCGCGGCGCCGGGGGGCCGCGTAGAATTGGCCACCGGGCCCAAATTCTGGCGTCCGGGATGCCGCCCCCGCGCTCCGGGAGGCCGCCGCGCCCGCCAGGTCAAGTGCTCTTCTCAAGCCTGACGGAGCCTGCGCATGGAGATCTTCGACTACGACAACATCCTGCTGTTGCCGCGCAAATGCCGCGTCGACAGCCGCGCCGAGTGCGACGCCTCGGTCGAGTTCGGCCCCCGCCGCTTCCTGCTGCCGGTGGTGCCGGCGAACATGAAGACGGTGATCGACGAACCGATCAGCGAGTTCCTGGCCCGCGAGGGCTACTTCTACGTGATGCACCGCTTCGACCTCGACGGCGTGGCCTACGCCCGGCGCATGCGCGAGCTGGGGCTGTTCGTCTCGCTGAGCAGCGGCGTCAAGCCGGCCGACTTCGCGATGATCGACCAGCTGGCGGCCGAGGGCGTGGGTGCGGACTACATCACGATCGACATCGCGCACGGCCACGCCGAGAGCGTGCGCAGGACGATCGAGCACATCAAGCAGCGCCTGCCGCAGACCTTCGTGATCGCCGGCAACGTGGCCACGCCGGAGGCCGTGATCGACCTGGAGAACTGGGGCGCCGACGCGACCAAGGTCGGCGTCGGGCCGGGCAAGGTCTGCATCACGAAGCTCAAGACCGGCTTCGGCACCGGCGGCTGGCAGCTGTCGGCGCTGAAGTGGTGCGCGCGCGTGGCGACCAAGCCGATCATCGCCGACGGCGGCATCCGCCACCACGGCGACATCGCCAAGAGCGTGCGCTTCGGCGCCGCGATGGTGATGGTGGGCTCGCTGTTCGCCGGCCACGAGGAGTCGCCGGGCGCCACCGTCGAGGTCGACGGCAAGCTCTACAAGGAGTACTACGGCAGCGCGTCGGACTTCAACAAGGGCGAGTACAAGCACGTCGAGGGCAAGCGCATCCTCGAGCCGATCAAGGGCCGGCTGGCCGACACCTTGCGCGAGATGCGCGAGGACGTGCAGAGTTCGATCAGCTATGCCGGCGGCGTCGCGCTGGCCGACCTGAAGAAGGTGAACTACGTCATCCTCGGCGGCGAGAACGCCGGCGAGCACCTGTTCATGTAGTTCAGCGTGCCAGCATGCCCTGGCGCTCGCCCGGCTCGGCCACCCGCTCCGCCGGCGTCAGCCGGCGCATCGGCCTTTCGCGCTCGGCGGCAGTCGGCAACGGGCAGGCGCCGCTGTCGGCATGCTGCATCGCCGCCTGCAGCAGCGGCTCGGTCGAGGTGCCGAGCGCGCGCGTGAAGTCCTCGGCGACGCGGCAGGTCGGCTCGAAGCCGTCGAAGTAGCGGCCCTCGGTGCGCGCGTTGACGGACTCGAAGTTGATCGCGCTGAAGGTCTGGCCGCAGTTCGACCGCGGCAATGAGCCGACCGGCTTGCCACAGGTCGTGTCGCCGATCACGACCACGTTGGTGAAGGGCCGCAGGCCGTTGACGATCTGCTCGCTGGCCGAGCAGGTGCGCGGCCCGGCCAGCACGTAGACCTTGGCGAGGCCGAGCGCCGAGCTCGGGTTCTGGAAGGTGAAGGTCTGGTTGTTGATCGCCGAGCGCTGGTCGTTGTAGAGCAGCTGCGCGAAGGTCTGGCCCGCGGTGCGCACGCCGCCGACGTAGGCGCCGAGCAGCGAGGCCACCGAGACCAGGCCGCCGCCGTTGTAGCGCAGGTCGATCACCGCCTCGGCGACGCCCTGGCGCCTGAAGTCGGCGAAGGCGGTCTCCATCGGCGAGTTCGCCTGGCTGATCATGTCCTTGACCACGACGTAGCCCATGCGCCGGCCGAGCGGGGTCGTCACGACCGCATGGGTCGGCACCGGCGTCAGCGCGTAGACGGCGGCGGTCAGCGTGACCGTGCGCCTGCCCGTCGCGCCATCGAGCTCGAGCGTCAGCAGGTCGCCCGGGTTGGCCGGGCTCAGCACGGAGAAGTCGTCTGCGGCGATCAGGTCCGACGCGCTGCGGCCGTTGACCGACAGCACGCGGTCGCCGCGGCGCACGCCCCTGGCGGCGGCGTCCGACCTCGGCTCGATGTAGCGCACGTAGAGCGGGTCGCCCGGCAGGCCGCGCACTTCGACGCCGGCGACGAACATGCCGTAGCCCAAAGTCTGGCCGTCGCCGTAGAAGCGGTTGAAGCTCTCGGTGCTCTCGAAGCCGCTGTAGCGGTCGCTCGGGAAGGGTGGCGTACCGCCCTTGTAGAGCAAGGCGTCGAAGTAGTCGGCCAGCGTGGCGTAGCCGGCCGGGTCGGGCGACGGCGACAGGCGGTACCAGAAGTACCACTCGCCCATGAAGCTGCGCAGCCAGGTCTTCTGGTCGGCGGCGTCGCAGGTCAGCGCTGTGCCGCCGCCACCGCAGGCCGCCAGCAGGGCCGTCAGGCCCAGGGCGAGGATCAGGCGGGTGCGGGCCAGCAGCGGCCGAGGGCGGGGGTTCATGCGGGTCTCCGGCGGTCGGGCGGGGTGGACGTTCGGCGTCGGCCGCACACTAGCACGACCTACAATCTGGAACTCCCCGACCGACAGGATCGTTGACACGCGAAAGCGTGTCGCTTTGTATCGCCATGACCGCCTTGCCGAAGTCCTTCGAACCCGCCGCCATCGAAGCCCGCTGGGGACCGTTGTGGCAGTCCAGCGGCGTCTACGAGCCGACCCTCGATCCGGCCCGGCCCTCCTTCTGCATCCAGCTGCCGCCGCCGAACGTGACCGGCACGCTGCACATGGGGCACGCGTTCAACCAGACGGTGATGGACGCGCTGACCCGCTATCACCGGATGCGCGGCTTCAACACCCTGTGGGTGCCCGGCACCGACCACGCCGGCATCGCCACGCAGATCGTCGTCGAGCGCCAGCTGCAGGACAACGGCGTCAGCCGTCACGATCTCGGGCGCAAGAACTTCGTCGCCCAGGTCTGGGACTGGAAGGCGACCTCGGGGGCGACGATCACGAATCAGATGCGCCGCATGGGCGACTCGGTGAGCTGGAAGCACGAGTACTTCACGATGGACGAGGGCCTGTCCAGGGTCGTCACCGAGACCTTCGTCCGCCTCTACGACGAAGGTCTGATCTACCGCGGCCAGCGGCTGGTGAGCTGGGACCCGAAGCTGAAGTCGGCGGTGTCGGACCTGGAGGTCGAGAGCGAGGAGGAGGACGGCTTCCTCTGGCACATTCGCTATCCGCTCGAAGACGGCAGCGGCAGCGTCGTGGTCGCGACGACCCGGCCCGAGACGATGCTCGGCGACGTCGCGGTGATGGTGCATCCGGACGACGAGCGCTACGCCGCGCTGGTCGGCAAGCTGGTGCGGCTGCCGCTGACCGACCGCACGATCCCCGTGATCGCCGACGCCTACGTCGACCGCGAATTCGGCACCGGCGTCGTCAAGGTCACGCCGGCGCA